>NZ_JBKKHQ010000015.1:0-142218 GCF_046614695.1 Pokkaliibacter sp. CJK22405 | reverse complement strand
TTGCTTGATTTTACTCTTGTTTTTCCCGACTTGGCGGTGCGCCGCGTCGTTCAGTGGGGGCGCATTATAGACCTTTGGATGAGTCCGTCAAGGGGTAAATCGCATCCGTCCATTATATTTCTTCTAGGAGGCTTGGCTCAGCCATTTTCCTGCCGTAGTTCGATATAGACCACCTCATCTGCATCAACGGTCACATTTACTACCATCGGAGAGCAGCAGACTGAGCAGTCTTCAACATACTCCTGCTCAGACTCGGTCGCATCTACGATGAGTTCAATACTTTCACCACAATAGGGGCATAGCTCACTCAAAGTTTGCACTGGCTCCATGCGTTAATCCTCCGTGACAGATATATAGAGTCGCAGCTGTCGCGACAATACTTACTAGAGTAATAAGGAATGCCGCAAAGCTCATTTGCAGTAGGTATCAATACGTAGCAAATCCTCTGAAGCGCAGAACTTCTTGTCGCACTCAGAACAGTCCATCACTGGGTGAATCGCTGGGCAAGAGGCATAATAAGTGTTTCCAACGCATTCAGGAGTTCATCACATGATGGTTGTTCGCCCGGTTCGTGATACGGATCGAGAAGCACTGCATTCGCTTGCGGCCAAAACTGGCCCCGGATTCACCTCATTACAGGATGATGAAAGTCTGATTAGTGCCAAACTGGAAGCTGCTGCTCGCGCTTTCCAACCGCATGACAAACAAGAAGCAAGCTATCTATTTGTCATGGAAGATACAGAAACCCAAAAGGTTATCGGCATCTGTGGCATAGAGGCGGCTGTGGGACTGCATGATCCTTGGTACACCTACCATGTGGGCGTTCAGGTTCATGCCTCTCGCGAGCTCAATGTTTACACTCGCCATGAAACACTCACACTGAATAACAATCACACTGGGCATTCAGAACTCTGTACGCTCTTTCTCGACCCAGACTACCGCAAAGATAAAAACGGACATTTGTTGTCCAAATCCCGTTTCCTGTTTATGGCAGAGCACCCTACCCGCTTTTATCACTCCGTGATTGCTGAAATGCGCGGTTTTAGTGAGAACGGCGTTTCTCCTTTTTGGGAGGGACTTGGTCGCAACTTCTTTACCATGGACTTTGCTCAAGCTGATCGTCTTTCCAGCAAAGACAAGGGGTTTATCGCTGAGCTGATGCCGAAGCACACTATTTATGTCCATCTTCTCCCGGAAGAAGCCCAAAAAGTTATCGGACAAACTCACGAGCAGACGACTCCCGCACGACGCTTATTGGAGAGTGAGGGCTTTCGTTACAACAATTACGTCGATATTTTTGATGCAGGCCCGACTTTAGAATCCCGAGTTCAGGATATTAGAGCGGTTCGAGAAAGCCGCTATGTGAAGATTCAGGTAGGTAACACCTCGGGGCGAGGCGAGCTCTCATTGCTTTCCACTCTATCACTTACAGATTTTCGCTGCTGCATGACACAGGCTGATGTGCTTGGACATGGGATCATGCAGATAGACGCTAGTACAGCAGAAGCCTTACAGGTAAAAACCGGCGATACACTGAGAACCGCTGCTTTATTTGGCAGGCCAGTGTTATAGCCCAATGAAATAAAAGAAGCAGATAACAAAAAGGGCGCGAATGCGCCCTTTGTTTATATTGAAGCGGTCAGGTTAAACCGCCTGATAAATTTCAGCGCCCTGTTGCTTAAACTCAGAGGCTTTACTCTCCATACCCTGAGAAGCGACAGCCTGCAGCTCTTTTACCTGAGCCTCATCCAGCTCCCGGACTTCCTGAGAGATCTTCATTGAGCAGAACTTAGGTCCGCACATGGAGCAGAAGTGCGCCACTTTGGCAGACTCTTTAGGTAGAGTCGCATCATGGAAGGCCCGTGCAGTATCTGGGTCTAGAGCCAGATTGAACTGGTCTTCCCAGCGGAATTCAAAGCGTGCTTTTGAGAGTGCATTGTCGCGAATCTGCGCGCCCGGATGCCCTTTAGCAAGGTCCGCCGCATGGGCGGCAATCTTGTAGGTGATGATGCCAGTCTTCACATCATCCTTATCCGGCAAACCCAAGTGCTCTTTCGGTGTGACATAGCAAAGCATGGCGCAACCGTACCAGCCGATCATTGCAGCGCCGATGCCGGAGGTGATGTGGTCATAACCTGGTGCCACATCGGTAGTCAGCGGACCCAAAGTATAGAAAGGTGCCTCATCACAATGTTTCAACTGCTCAGTCATGTTTTCCTGAATTTTGTGCATGGGCACATGACCAGGGCCTTCGATGATGGTTTGCACATCATGCTTCCAGGCGATCTTGGTCAACTCACCCAGTGTTTGCAGCTCAGCAAACTGAGCTTCATCGTTGGCATCGTAGACTGAGCCAGGACGCAGGCCATCTCCCAGCGAGAAGGACACATCATAGGCTTTCATGATTTCGCAGATTTCCTCGAAGTGGGTATAGAGGAAATTCTCCTGATGATGCGCCAGACACCATTTGGCCATGATGGAGCCACCACGAGAAACGATGCCCGTCATACGCTTGGCGGTCATGGGCACATAACGCAGCAGTACGCCGGCGTGGATGGTGAAGTAGTCAACGCCCTGCTCTGCCTGTTCGATCAGGGTGTCACGGAACAGCTCCCAGTTCAGCTCCTCGGCAATGCCGCCCACTTTCTCAAGGGCCTGATAAATAGGTACAGTGCCAATCGGCACGGGGCTATTGCGCAGAATCCATTCGCGGGTTTCATGGATATGCTTGCCGGTCGACAGGTCCATGATGGTGTCAGCACCCCAACGGATGCCCCAGGTCATTTTCTCTACTTCCTCTTCAATCGAAGAGGTCACCGCTGAGTTACCGATATTGCCGTTAATCTTCACCAGGAAGTTACGGCCAATAATCATCGGCTCAAGCTCAGGGTGGTTGATGTTGGCTGGCAGCACAGCACGACCACGGGCAATCTCATCGCGGACAAATTCGGCGGTAATCTGATCGGGAATGCTCGCGCCCCAGGAGAAACCCGGCGCCTGTTGTTGCAGCAGCGCATTCTCTTTGGCCAGCTGCAGCTTCATGTTTTCACGGATCGCCACGTATTCCATTTCAGGCGTGATGATGCCTTTGCGTGCGTAATGTAGCTGAGTGACGTTTTGCCCGGTTTTAGCCCGACGCGGCGTGTGCTTAAGTTCAAAGCGAAGTGCATCAAGACTAGGGTCATTGGCTCGACGACGCCCATATTCGGAAGTAAGACTGGTCAGAATTTCGGTATCACCACGCTCTGAAATCCAGCGCCCGCGCACATCTACCAGGCCTTTACGCACATCGATATCCGCGTTGGGATCCGTATAGGGGCCGGACGTATCATAAACACGCAGTGCAGGATTCTCTTCTGTACCTTGCTGAGTAACCGTTGGCGTCAGGGTAATTTCCCGCATGGGAACCTGAATATCGTCACGGCTACCTTGGACATAGACTTTGCGAGATGCGGGAAAGGGCTGAACGGCCGCTTCATCGACCTTGGCTCGCTGACTAAGATGATGTTCTAACACAGTTACACCTCTAGGGGGTTGTGGTGGGCACCCCACCATTGATGAAAATGATTAACGGGACCTGCACCCTGCCCCAATTGCCAGGAAGCAGCAGAGGTCAGCGCCTGATGTAGCCAATCTTTGGCACGGCCGACGGACTCAAGCAGAGAAAACTGCTGTGCCAGCCCTGCTGTGATTGCCGCAGATAATGAGCATCCCGTTCCATGGGTGTTGCGAGTTTCAACACGTGCCAGGGTAAATTGATGATGGTAGTCGCTGGTAACCAACCAATCTGTTGCAGGCATACCTTGCTGCAGGTGACCGCCTTTAAGAAGAACAGCCTTGGCACCCAACGTTAATAGCGCCTCTGCCAGTGGCAACATGTCATCCGCCGTCTCGGGGACAGGCAGTCCTGTCATAACTGAGGCTTCATGAAGATTAGGGGTAATGAGCAAAGCGAGGGGGAACAATAGATTGATGACAGCATCAATCGCCTCTTCACTGATCAAACGATGCCCTGACGTTGAGATCATGACCGGATCAATGATCAAAGGAGCCGGAGAGCGCTTTAGCTGCTGAGCAACAGCGTCGATAATTTCTGCGCTGGCCAGCATGCCGGTCTTACAGGCGGCAAGGGTAAAGTCATCCTGCACAGCTTGAATTTGCTGAGCAACGATGACCGGCTCCAAGGTTTGAACAGCGGTCACTCCCTGAGTGTTCTGGGCAGTAATCGCGGTAATCGCACTGGCCCCGAAAACCCCCAAAGCAGAGAAGGTTTTGAGATCGGCCTGAATGCCAGCACAGCCACCGCTATCAGAACCGGCAATGGTCAGAGCAACAGGGGGTGTCGAGCGGGAAAGCACCGCAGGACCAATATTCATGATACACAGGCCTCAAATAGACCCGGTTCACGCCGGTCGGCGGTGACTACAACTGCGAAGGAAGAGTGCGCAGAAATAGCCAGCGCACAGATAGGTCAAGGAAGTGAAGCACCGACCACAACAGGCAAGTACTTATTGCTTGTTTCCTACGCCAGTACGAACTGGATCAGGTTCACGGGTATTATCTCAGCCGCTCAAGGGCGGCACCCCGACAAGTAAACGCGCTCAGTAAAAGTCTAAGACACGTGAAAAACTGCCGACAGTGTAGAGAGGCCTGCAACAGGATTCAAGCGCAGGTCACTCAAGCTCTGCCATAATGTCAGACAGCTTAGCCAAACCCTTTCTCCTCAGGATTCTGTTTAACGACAGTGGAGCCCGCTGAATGCATACCAAAAACCGTCTGCCTTGGCTTATTTTACTGGCAGGTAGCATCGTCCTCGCCCTGAACTTAGGTATTCGACAAACACTGAGCCTGCTAATTCCGGACATGCTAGTTATGCCGACGCTCAATCTAGGCACTATGGGTCTGGCCTTTGCGATTCAGAACCTGATCTGGGGTTTGACATCACCTATTGCCGGAATACTTGCCGATCGATACGGCTCGGCACGAGTTCTGGCCTTGGGGGCGGTACTCTATGCACTAGGTCTGATACTCGCCGCCTGGATAACACAAGTCTGGCAGCTACACCTCGAATTAGGGTTGATACTGGGACTAGGCGCCGGCGCGACCACTTTCCCTCTGGTGCTGGCAGTTGTCGGCAAGGCCTTCCCACCCAATCAACGCTCGCGTGCTCTGGGTCTGGCATCCGCCGGCGGCTCAGTCGGTCAGTTTTTGATGGCACCCATTATGAACTCGCTTAATCACCAATTTGGCTGGCAAAGCACTCTTATCATTGTGGGTCTTCTGGCACTAGTGATGATCCCAAGCGCCTATTTTTTACAGAGCGAACCGGCACACAAAGTACCATCAACAGGTCAACCTTCCATTGGAATCAGGAAGGCGCTGGAACAGGCAGGACAGCATCCCAGCTTCTGGTTATTAAATATCGGCTTTTTTGTCTGTGGTTTTCATGTGGCGTTTATTGCAACCCACCTACCTACGTATGTCAGTCTGTGCGGCTTACCCAGCAACGTGTCTGCGACCGGATTGGCATTAATTGGCCTGTTTAATATCTTCGGTTCACTGACCTCCGGGTATCTGGGCGGCAAGTATCGCCCCAAGTGGATGCTCTCAGGACTGTACGGGCTGCGCGCGCTGGTACTGGCCATCTTCTGGGTGGCGCCAAAAACACCGGTTACCGTACTGTGTTTTGCCGCTGCTATCGGCTTTCTCTGGCTCTCCACTGTCCCCTTAACGTCAGGCGCTTTAGGCCAGATTTTCGGCCCCACTTATCTTGCCACTCTTTTCGGTGTCGTCATGCTCTCTCACCAGATTGGCGCCTTCTTTGGCGCTTGGCTTGGAGGAGAACTCATGGAGTTAACCGGTAGCTTTGATGTGATGTGGATGATTTCCATCGGCCTGGGTTTACTGGCGATGGTTATTCACTTGCCCGTCAATGATCGGCCTTCGGATGAAAACCCGGGGCATTGTGTGAGACCTGCATGAAGCAGATGCAAAAAAACCAGCGTAATGCTGGTTTTTTTGTTATTTGAACTGATCAGGTGAAAATATCATCGCCATGCAAACCCTGTCGCTCGACGATTTCACGAAGCCGACGCAGAGCTTCTACCTGGATCTGGCGAACACGTTCACGAGTCAGGCCAATCTCACGCCCAACCTCTTCAAGGGTACTCATCTCGTAGCCTCGAAGACCAAAGCGGCGGGCCAGTACTTCACTCTGCTTATCAGGCAATAAGGCCAGCCAATCATCGATAGAGCCATGCAAGTCTGTTTGTTGCAACCAGGACTCTGGATCAGCCGCTTCGTGGTCAGCCAAGGTTTCAAGAAGTGGCTTATCAGAATCCGGAGCCATTGCCGAGTCTACTGAAGTAACTTTCTCATTCCAGCCAAGCATCCGCTCAACATCTTCGACGGGCTTATCGAGGTGACTGGCAATCTCTTCTGCCGTTGGCTCATGATCAAGCTTGTGTGCCAGCTCACGGGCAGTTCGCAGATAGATGTTCAGCTCTTTAACGACATGGATCGGCAAGCGAATTGTCCGCGTTTGATTCATGATGGCTCGCTCGATCGTCTGGCGAATCCACCACGTAGCGTAAGTTGAAAAACGGAAGCCGCGCTCAGGGTCAAACTTCTCGACCGCGCGAATCAGGCCGAGGTTACCCTCTTCAATCAGATCAAGCAGCGTAAGCCCACGATTAAGATAACGGCGGGCAATCTTCACCACCAAACGCAGATTACTTTCAATCATTCGCTTGCGAGACGCTTCACAACCACGGAGTGATTTGCGTGAGAAATACACTTCCTGCTCTGCGGTCAGCAAAGGCGCGAAGCCGATTTCGTTCAGATAAAGTTGGGTTGCATCCAGCTGTTTTTTGCTGGCACGGGAAGTACTGAGTTCAGGAGGAAGGCCAAGACCTGAGTAGCCCTCTTCCTCATCGTTGTCAGTAGAGTCTGACATTGCTTCCAGCTCTAACTCCTGGACATCCATGAGATCCAGGTCGGAATCTTTCTCAACCATCTGCTGCCACCTTTGGAGTTTTTATTATGGGGCCCCTGAGTTCAGGAGAGACGCGTCAAAGACTAACAGCTGTTCAAAAAAATAGTCACATTAGCGCTTAGGCAAAAAGCTCAATGGATTCACTGGTTGCCCATCCTGTCTGATCTCAAAATACAGCATTCCATCTTTGTCGCCAGACTGGCCCATCTCTGCAATAACATCCCCGCGATTCACCTTCTGCTGTTCCTTCACAAGGATACGCCGGTTGTTTGCATACGCACTCAGGAACTCCTGATTGTGATTAATAATGATGAGGTTAACGTACCCTCGCAGTCCGTTACCTGCATAGACCACCACTCCGTCTGCTGCTGCAGTAACAGGACTCCCCACATTTCCTGCAATATTTATACCCTTACTTACATTACGGTTTGGTGAATAACTTCCTGTTACCTTACCGCTTGAGGGCCAACCCCAAGTCAACGCGCCTCCTGAAGGAACAGTTGGTTTCTTGACCGATGAGGTTGTTTTTACTTTGCCTTGAGAAGAGGCCGTTGTCGATACCGACTTTGGTCTTTTTACTGTCGGCGCCGGCGTGGATACCTGAGCCACGCTCACTTTCGGTGCAGTCTGCACCACTCCGGGGTCAGCGCTCCCCGAAAGCTTCAGCGCCTGCCCGGGATAGATTGCGAAAGGAGCTGACAAACTATTGCGAGCAGCCAGTGACTGATAATCCTGCCCGTAACGATAGGCAATCGAATAAAGCGTCTCACCCGGACTGACGATGTGATAGCCCACCTGAGCAGGAGTTAACCCATGTCTGGACACATCATCGACCGGCGCATAATAGCTATTGGTTGAGCAGGCACTGAGCGCCAGTACTGCAGAAACCATCAACCCGGAGCCAAGCGCTTTCGCGCGAGCCCTGAAAGGCATAATTACTTACCCTCCATTGCAATAGCTTGCATAGGCTCATTATTCTTGGCCAAACGAGAGAGCAGCCATACCGCCACAGCGCCCAGAGCTATCAAACCCAGGAGCAGAGTCAGCTGGGATGACTGGCCTGTCACAGCCTCGAAGGTATGCGGAAGCACACTATCCTGAAGCAGTGGAACGGAATCGCCATGACTATCCATACGATAGACACGGGTGACTTTCCATGGCCAGACTTTCCCGAGGGAGCCCAGCATAAATCCAGTAAGAATGGAGAGAGTAAGATTACGGTGGTGGTGAAGACTCCAGTGTAGAAATCGCGAAAAACCCAATAACCCGGAAGCACAGCCCACCATAAATAACAGTAAAAAGCTTACATGCCCTTGTTTGACAGCATCGAGAACAGGCTGGTAAAGCCCCAGAATGAGTAATAAAAAACTTCCAGAAATGCCTGGAAGGATCATCGCGCAGATCGCGATAGCCCCGCCAATGAAGAAGTTTAGCGCCGTTGGCTCTAACGAAAATGAGAAACCCTGGGTCAATTGCCAACCCAGCAAAGCGCCAATGATCAGCATGCCACTCGTCGCCAAACTACGCTCTCTTACTTCTCTGCCGATCAACCAGCAGGACATGGCAACCAGCCCAAAGAAAAAGGCCCAGATCATTAGAGGCTGATTCTCAAGCAGCCAACTGATACCGCGCGCTAACGTAATAACACTGGTGAGGATGCCTGCAACAAGCGTCAGAAGAAAACCAAAGTTCCCCTCTTTCCAGAAGGCTCGGAATCCGTTTTGAAAGCACACACCAATCAGTCTCGGATGCATGTTTTTAATCGTTTGCAGGAGTTCATCGTAAATGCCGGAAATAAAGGCGATTGTGCCTCCCGAAACACCAGGCACCACATCGGCAGCGCCCATAGCCATGCCCTTCAAAAAGAGCCAGAAACGATCCATAGGGAATTATCCATTAACGATTAGCGAATACGACCTTCTAACAAGGGCACAAAGCGAGCAGGCTCAATATCCTCTTCCTGATACTGGCCATAGGCAGCTGTAATCCGCTTAAGTACCTGAGACTCCTGATTTCCAACTGGAATAATCAGCACACCACCGGAACAGAGCTGGGATTTCAGAGCTTCAGGAACAGAAGAAGAGGCTGCTGTAACAACAATAGCGTCATAAGGTCCTTTCTCACGCCAACC
This sequence comes from Pokkaliibacter sp. CJK22405, assembly GCF_046614695.1. Lineage (NCBI taxonomy): Bacteria > Pseudomonadati > Pseudomonadota > Gammaproteobacteria > Oceanospirillales > Balneatrichaceae > Pokkaliibacter > Pokkaliibacter sp. CJK22405. The sequence continues at coordinate 133,093 of NZ_JBKKHQ010000015.1, read as the reverse complement.
AAGGGTTCCGTCAGCATAGCGAGGAAAAACATTATAAATTTTAAGCTGTTGGAAGCGTTTCCGCGTTTTTTCAGACAGAGGGCGAATCCGCTCAACGGAGTAGACATGATCTGAAACGGCGGCTAGCACTGCGGTTTGATAGCCAGAACCCGTTCCAATTTCCAAGACTTTTCGTGGGTGAGGACATTTTTCCAGCAAAAGTTCCGTCATACGCGCAACAATATACGGTTGAGAGAGAGTCTGCTGATACCCAATGGGCAATGCCGTATCTTCGTAGGCTCGATGAGCTAAAGCTTCATCAACAAACAGATGCCTGGGAAGACGATTAAGCACGTCGAGAACTTGAGAGTGATAAATCCCCTGCTCCTGAAGGCGGATAACCATACGCTCACGAGTTCGTGGCGATGTCATTCCAATTCCATCAAGCTGAAAATTTTCCACCTCAGCTCCTATTTCAGCACCTGATTGCAAGCTACTGAATTTTATACAACATTGTCACTAAGGTCGGAACCCCGCCACGAATGAATGGAGCAAATCTCGCGGATAACAGAGGTAGCATAGCTGCCGCTGGGCAAAGTGAAGTTCAACCTGAGCCCGGCTTCATTGAATTCATACGTAAAATGACTGACTGGTAGCACTAACGCACGACGGTCATGCTTCAACCCTTCCCTTCCCAGAGATTGAATCCATTCAGATGAAGGCGAAAGCACACTCTCTTCAAAGGAGGCAGACTCCTCCCGAACCCGGAGGCCCGCCCCGGGCATAGGAGCAGTGGCAGACACCTTATTCAGCTCTCGGTCTGACTGCGTATCAGCCAAGTTATCAGGACTCACCAGAAACTCTTTCCCCGTTTCCAGATTCTGAACAATGTCTCCGTTCAAAACCCTCTCCCAAAACCCCTGCTTAATACGCTGGCTAACCACATTATTAAAAAGATAGCTTCGGGCAGCAGATATGAAGAGCCCGCGCTTATAGTTTGAAAGGCGGGTGAGTTCGCCCTGGAACAGGCGGTCTGCCATGTGCAGGTTGTAGCCATCATGACCAAATCGCTGAGGGCCGAAATAATTAGGGACGCCACTGCGAGCAATAGCCTCAATTCGTTCGGCAACCCCTTCGGTATCACCTTCGAGATCACGCAATTGAATACTAAAGCCATTCGCCAGATGAGCACCGCGCTGAAGTTTCTTAGTATGCCGATTAACCTTCAGTACCCGCACTGCATCATTTTCAAAGTTTTGAAGCTCAGGCAAATCCTTACCCGGCAAATGTATGCTGAACCACTGTTGAGTTCGAGCCTGCTTATCTTTTAAACCTGAATAACTTACCACTTTCATGGCCACACCCAGCCACTTGGCCAGAATACGGCTAACTTCATCCGTTGTAAGACCCACTTTCTCTACTAGCAGAAAAAGATGCTCGCCCTCACCGCTTGGCTCAAACCCCAACAACTCAGTAACAAGGAAATCTTCAGGCGTTGTTTTAAGAGAGGCTTTCAAAGGAAGAGGAGAATAGAGATAGGACCATTGATCCATAACTTCGACGTAAGGAGTACTCATCAATTACTCGTTGTCAGCAGATTTATTATCCGGAGAGGAAGTGGATGCGTTCTGATCCAGAAGAAGATAGTAGGTCTCACCCTGGCGTATCATGCCTAGCTCACTACGAGCACGCTCTTCAATGGCCGCCATGCCTTTTTTGAGGTCTTTAACCTCCGCCTCGAGGCGAGTATTACGCCGCTCCAGACGCTCATTCAAGGCTTCTTGCTTTGAAGTTGATGCTTGCAGAGCCCAGAAATCAGGCAGGCTGCTTTCTCCCCACCAAAGGCGATATTGCAGGCCGACACACAGCAAAAGAAGTAAGGGAATCAGATAACGCATGACAGGGTTCTGCCCAGAGTGCTTCAGGGTTTCGCTTATGCTAATGGTTTCAATGCCGAAGGCCAACAAAAAAGGGGGCCAAGCCCCCTTTTCTATCATACCTGTTATCAGGCCTGACCTTTGATCTCTACTCGACCACGGTAAGGTGCCTGACCTGCCAGTTGCTGCTCAATACGCAGTAGGCGGTTATACTTGGCAACACGATCAGAACGGCACAGAGAACCCGTCTTAATCTGACCTGCTGAAGTACCAACGGCCAGATCAGCAATGGTAGTGTCTTCAGTTTCACCGGAGCGGTGAGAAATAACGGCGGTGTAACCAGCTGCCTTAGCCATCTTGATAGCATCAAGCGTCTCAGACAGTGAACCAATCTGGTTAAACTTAATCAGAATGGAGTTACCGATCCCCTTCTCAATTCCTTCCTTCAGAATGCGGGTGTTAGTAACGAACAAGTCATCGCCCACAAGCTGGATACGTTCACCTGCCAGTTTGGTCAGAACAGCCCAACCATCCCAATCCGATTCATCAAGACCGTCTTCGATAGAGACGATAGGATATTTCTGACTCAGCTCATCCAGGTAAGCAGCAAAGCCAGCGGAGTCGAATGACTTGTCTTCACCAGAAAGGACATACTGACCGTTCTTGTAGAACTCAGAAGCCGCGCAATCCAGCGCCAGTGTGACATCAGTGCCAAGCTTATATCCGGCACGTGAAACAGCTTCCTGAATGACAACCAGCGCTTCTTCATTAGAGCCCAGGTTAGGTGCAAAACCACCCTCATCACCGACAGCAGTATTCATGCCTTTTTCAGAAAGCACTTTTTTCAGGTTATGGAAAATTTCAGCTCCATAACGCAGCGCTTCCGCAAAGCTTGGAGCCCCTACAGGCTGAACCATGAACTCCTGGATATCGACGTTGTTATCTGCGTGCTCACCACCGTTCAGAATGTTCATCATAGGAACAGGCATTGAGAACTGGCCTGGAGTGCCATTAACCTCGGCGATATGAGCGTAAAGAGGGATCTTTTTCGAAGCAGCAGCAGCTTTGGCAGCAGCCAGTGAAACAGCCAGAATGGCGTTAGCGCCCATCACCTGCTTGTTATCAGTCCCATCCAGATCCAGCATGATCTGATCAACACCGCGCTGATCCGCAGCATCTTTCCCCAGAAGGGCATCACGAATCACACCATTGATGTTGGCAACGGCACTGAGAACGCCCTTACCCATATAACGGTTTTTATCACCATCACGAAGTTCGAGGGCCTCGCGAGAACCCGTCGAAGCACCGGAAGGTGCGCAAGCGGAACCGACAGCACCACAGCTAAGAATAACGTCAGCTTCTACAGTCGGATTACCGCGGGAATCGAGAACTTCACGTGCTTTGATATCGACGATTTGGGTCATGCCAATGTCTGCTCCCTGTAAGGTGGCTAGAAACGCCGGTTCTTGTTTTTCTTAAGAACCTGGCTCAGTTCGAAGATCCAGTCTGATGCGGCCAGAGCACTCCGGTAAGACAACATACCTCCGGAGCCAGTACCATGGTCTAACGACAGGTCAGGCGCTTTTCAACAACCTGACCTCTGAGCGGTCCAAGGGATTTCCCTTAGGCAGAAAAGTTTACCGCAGCTTGAACGAAACCGGTAAACAAAGGATGACCATCACGAGGAGTGGAGGTGAATTCCGGATGGAACTGACAACCGACAAACCAGGGATGATCCTTAACTTCAACAATCTCAACCAGATTACCATCCATCGAGCGGCCAGAGATTACCAGACCGGCCTGCTGAAGTGATTCAAGATAGTTGTTGTTAAATTCAAAACGATGACGGTGACGTTCGCGAATAACATCACTACCGTAGCACTGATAAGAGCGGGTACCTTCTTCCAGACGACACTCCTGCGCACCCAGACGCATCGTGCCACCCAGATCGGAGTTCTCGGAACGGGTTTCAACCGTGCCCTCTTTGGTTGTCCACTCAGTGATCAGTGCAATAACGGGATGCTCAAGACCCTGCTTGAACTCGGTGCTGTTCGCACCTTCCAGCTTGGCAACATGGCGTGCGTATTCAATTACCGCGACCTGCATACCCAGACAAATTCCCAGGTAAGGAATCTTGTTCTCGCGTGCATATTGAGCCGTTTTAATCTTGCCCTCAACACCACGCTCCCCGAAGCCGCCGGGCACCAGAATAGCAGAGACATCTTTGAGCTGATCAAGACCACCTTCTTTCTCGATGTCTTCGGAATCAACGTAGCGCAGAGTTACTTTGGTGTTGGTATGCAGACCTGCGTGTTTGATCGCCTCAATCAGTGATTTGTAGGCATCCAGCAGCTCCATGTATTTACCAACCATTGCAATGGTAATTGCATGCTCAGGATTCTGCTCACGATCCACAACCCAGTCCCACTCACGCAGGTCGGCATCGCTACACTCCAGTCGGAATTTATCCACAACGATCTGGTCAAGCTTCTGCTCATTCAACATACGTGGAATAGAGTAGATGCTCTTGGCATCTGGCAGGCTGATAACAGCACGCTCTTCAACGTTAGTGAACAGCGCAATCTTACGGCGCTCAGGCGCTTCAATGCTGACCTCTGAACGGCATACCAGAATATCTGGCTGAATACCGATAGAACGCAGCTCTTTCACCGAATGCTGGGTTGGCTTGGTTTTGGTTTCACCGGCTGTAGCGATGTAGGGCACAAGAGTCAGGTGCATAAACAAGGCTCGCTCACCGCCCAGCTCTACGCGAAGCTGACGCACAGCCTCAAGGAAAGGCAACGACTCGATATCACCGACAGTTCCACCGATCTCAACCAGTGCAACATCACAGCCTTCCGCACCATCAATCACACGGCGCTTGATTTCATCAGTAATATGCGGGATGACCTGGACAGTCCCACCCAGATAATCACCACGGCGCTCTTTACGCAGCACGTGCTCATATACACGACCAGTGGTGAAGTTATTACGCTGGGTCATGTGGGTACGAATGAATCGCTCGTAGTGACCCAAGTCAAGATCCGTCTCTGCGCCATCATCAGTGACGAAGACCTCTCCGTGCTGGAAAGGGCTCATGGTACCTGGATCAACGTTGATGTATGGATCCAGTTTCAGCATGGTCACCTTGAGACCTCGAGCTTCAAGAATCGCGGCCAAAGAGGCAGAGGCAATGCCTTTACCCAATGAGGACACGACGCCGCCCGTGACGAAAATATAGCGCGTCATTGAAAACCTGTTCAAATTACGTTGTGGGATAAAGAGGTGACGAGAATGTCATCAAGATGGGACGTCAGGATACCAGAACCCTCGTGACGCAACAACGTTATATTCAGCCTAAAGGCGCCGCAATTCGCCACGGGCGCAGGGGCAAAACCCATTGAGGCAACCATCCGCGCTGGCCCTCGCCTGCCCGATAACGATCTGCAACCTCATCGGCCACTGAAACAATGTCATTAGCTATTGCTACGATAGGTACATACTGGCGTAGCCATACGGGGATTGACCGCTGTTGGAAGTAGTTCTTCAAGGTAACGTGGTGAGGCTTGCCAGGCGGCTGCCACCGCAAACTGCTTTGTCTCGGAATCAAATGCAGCTGACTGACCCAGCGTTCATGAATACCTCCCCCTTCTACCGCACGAAAAACCAATTTCCCCCAAGGCAGCTCTGTCGCTGTCAACACTTCAAGAGGCTGAACCGATGCCAAGCCTGCAGGCATAAGAGCCGGCAACAGATAGAGACTCCCATGGAAGCGACACCACTTGAACTGCTTCCAGCGAAGCTCATTGGCCGTGTCATGCTCAGCTGCCACAAACGCTGGAAATGCTTCAACTAGATGTTCAGGCATAGGAGGGAGAGCAAGTAGAGAAACAAGATGCCTTAAGAGGTTTTTCTGCCTTGATACTGAGAGCTGACGCAATAGCTCAAGAGATAACGTTCCACTCAACTCATCCCAGGCGCACTTGATCAGATCCTCCTTGGCCAGCTCTTCCAATAACACTGAGACTTCAGCACAGGCATTGGCACTTGCCGATAAGGATTGACCCAACTGCGGCCAGCGCTGCCTCAGTGCAGGCAAAACTTGCTGGCGAAGAAAGTTCCGGTCAAAGGTCACGTCGTGATTACTTGGATCCTCGACAGCAACCAGTTGCCAAGCTGAAGCATAGTGATCAATCTGGCGTCTGGAGATACCAAGCAGCGGCCTCCCCCAAAAAACTTTGCCATCATTCGGCAAAACAGCAGTGCGAAGCGCTGACATGGCGGCAAGACCCTGAGGCCCGGCACCTCGCATAAGACGCAACATCAGAGTTTCCTCCTGATCATCACGATGCTGACCCAGAAGGAGCAAGTCACCGGACTCGGCATAATGAGAGAACGCCTGATAACGCGCCTCCCGTGCTGCCTGTTCGACATTCTGATCACGAGCAATATCAACGCGCATTGAGCGATACAAAAAGCCGTAACCTGCAGCTAAAGCAGCAACATCTCGCGCCCAGCTTTCTGCATCTGGCTGCAACTTATGATTTACATGCCAAAGCTCAATAGGGATAGAGAGCCTACCCGTCACCGACAAACGCCAGCACAGATGAGCCAGCACCTGAGAATCCCTGCCGCCACTTACCGCAACGATCAGACGTTTCGGGCGAACCTGCGCAATCAACTTTCCAAGCTGCCCTGGGTGCAAATCCTGAATAGCAAAAAGCCGGGCATGCCCGGCTTTTTTCATGGTCTGCAGAAGATTACTCACCTGCACCATAAGACATCAATCGCTCATAACGCTGCTCAAGCAATTCCTCTTGGCTCAGACCGCGCAGGTCAGCCAGCGTTTCGCTGAGAGCCAACTTAAGATTTGCTGCCATCAGCTTAGGATCACGATGACTTCCTCCCAAAGGCTCGTTGATCAAGCGATCGACAAAGCCCAGTTCCTGCAAACGCGGAGCTGTCATTCCCATGGCCTTGGAAGCATCTGAGGCCTTTTCAGCACTTTTCCAAAGGATGGAAGCACAGCCTTCCGGCGAAATCACAGAGTAGACGGAGTACTGAAGCATCAGCAAACGGTCACAAACGCCAATAGCCAACGCGCCACCGGAGCCACCCTCACCAATCACCGTAGAGATGATCGGCGTGTTCAGGCGAGACATCACTGCCAGATTGTAAGCAATAGCCTCACTCTGGCCGCGCTCCTCAGCATCAATACCCGGCCAGGCGCCAGGAGTGTCGATGAAGGTCAAAATAGGCAGCTTGAAACGCTCAGCCATTTCCATAAAGCGTAATGCTTTGCGATAACCTTCTGGTCGGGGCATGCCGAAGTTACGACGTACTTTTTCACGCACATCGCGGCCCTTCTGCTGGCCGATAATCATTACAGGCTCATCATTAAGACGAGCGACACCACCGACAATTGCTGCATCGTCAGAGAAATGACGATCACCATGAAGCTCATCAAAGTCCGTGAAGATTTCACGAACATAATCCAGCGTGTAAGGGCGCAGCGGGTGACGTGAAAGCTGCGTGATCTGCCAATCGCTCAGGTTAGAGAACACCTGCTCAGTCAAGCTCGCGCTTTTTTCTTCAAGCTTGGAAATTTCTTCAGCAATGTTGAAGTCATTACTGCTGCTTACCAGGCGTAATTCATCGATTTTTGCCTGCAGGTCAGCAATGGGCTGCTCAAAGTCCAGATAATTTGGGTTCATCACTCAATTCCGCAACTGCATCCATCCCCACCTGGGGAACTTAATGGCTGCCTACCATACGCGTTTATCAGTCTTTAGTCGAGATTCGACGTATCTCAGGCTCGGTAGACCAGCCTAACTGATTCTTTACCAAAGCTATTTTTTAAAGCAAAGAGTAGATCATCCGCTACCTTTACGCGCCAGCTTTCACCGCAGATAACCTGAGCCTCTGCATCCTGCTGACGGTATTTCAAACGAATCTGATTCCCCTCTTCGGCGCGGTAAGGTGCTAACAGACTCTGCAGCTCATCAATTTCTTTCTTAAGCAATCCTTGCTCCTGAAGCGCTATTTCAAGGTGCTTGGCATGCTTCGCCCTGGCCTCTTCAATGGACATAATCCGCTTGGAGCGCACACGAAGACCACCACTGTAATCATCCTGGCTGACATCACCTTCCAGCAATATCACATCATCCTTACTGAGCGCCTCGCGGTTTTCATGATAAAGCTCCCCAAATACCGAGACCTCAACACGGCCTGTACGGTCATCGAGGGTGACAAAAGCAAGAGTTTCACCTTTCTTGCTTTTCATCGTCCTGACGCCGACAACCAGTCCCGCAAGCAATTGAGTTTCACGACTCGGTTTCAAATCACCCAGCCGGTTACGTACCAGCCCTTTGATTTCATGCTCATAAGCATCGATAGGATGTCCGGTGACAAAAAGCCCCAAGGTATCTTTTTCACCATTCAAACGCTCTTTGTCCGCCCACTCTTCCAGATGCAGGTAATTGGCATAAAGCGTTTGATGATCACTCGCCGCAATGACATCACCGAAAAGGTCAAAAACTCCACTATCCGCATTGCGCGCCTGCTGATCGGCCGCCTGTAGTGCATCTCCAATAGAAGCCCACAGTACAGCGCGATTTGGCCCCAGCTTATCCAGTGCGCCAGAACGAATCAGCGCTTCCAGCACACGCTTGTTTAAGCGCTTGGCCCCAACACGCTCACAGAAATCAAAGAGATCAGTAAATGGGCCACCTTTTTGCCGCGCCGCGACGATAGTATCAATCGGACCCTCACCGACCCCCTTGATCGCCCCCAGGCCATACACAACCTCACCCTGTTCGTTAACGGTGAACATGTACTCAGAGGCATTTACATCAGGCAGCACCAACGGCAACTTCATGCGTCGGCACTCTTCGATAAGGATCACGACCTTATCCAGGTTCTGCATATCGGCAGATAATACGGCAGCCATAAAAGGCGCAGGATAATGCTGTTTCAGCCAGGCCGTCTGATAGGAAACCAGTGCGTAAGCCGCTGAGTGAGATTTGTTAAAACCGTAGCCCGCGAATTTTTCTACCAGATCAAAGATGTTTCCTGCGAGGCCCGCATCAATATTGTTTTCCTTACATCCTTCGAGGAAAACGGAGCGCTGCTTCGCCATTTCTTCCGGTTTTTTCTTACCCATGGCTCGACGCAACAAGTCTGCGCCGCCAAGCGTATAGTTCGCCATCACCTGTGGAATCTGCATAACCTGCTCCTGGTACAGGATGATTCCGTAGGTAGGCTCAAGAATCGGTTTTAATGACTCGAGTTGGTAGTCTGGATGCGGCCAGGCCAGCTCTGCACGGCCATGCTTACGGTTGATAAAGTCATCCACCATGCCTGACTGGAGAGGACCGGGGCGGAAAAGCGCCACAAGTGCGATGATGTCCTCAAAACAGCTGGGAAGCAGCCGTTTGATCAACTCTTTCATCCCTCGTGATTCAAGCTGAAAAACTGCGGTGGTGTCTCCGCGCTGCATGAGCTTGTAGGTGTCAGAGTCTTCCAGGTTGATCTTGGTGATATCCAGTGGCGGCTTTCCTTCGCGTTCATGAATCACGCGAATATTATCCAGCGCCCAGTTGATGATGGTCAGGGTTCGAAGCCCCAGGAAGTCGAATTTCACCAACCCGGCTTCTTCAACATCGCCTTTGTCGTACTGGGTAACGAGACCAGTGCCGTCTGCTTCACAATAGAGAGGAGCAAAGTCTGAAAGCTTGGTGGGTGCAATCACCACACCACCAGCGTGCTTGCCTACGTTACGGGTGATACCCTCAAGCTTGTAGGCCATCTCCATGATTTCCTGCGCTTCTTCGTCACCATTAACAAAGTCGCGAAGAGCCTCTTCCTGTTCCCAGGCTTTTTTCAGTGTCATCCCCACTTCAAAAGGAATGAGCTTGGAAAGCTTGTCACCCAGACTAAATGGCCGCCCCTGAACACGCGCGACATCACGAACCACCGCCTTAGCAGCCATAGTACCGAAGGTGATAATCTGGGAAACGGCATTACGGCCATAGTTATTGGCAACGTAATCAATGACGCGGTCACGTTTATCCATGCAGAAGTCGATATCAAAGTCAGGCATGGAAACACGTTCAGGGTTAAGGAATCGCTCAAAGAGCAGGTCATATTCCAGCGGGTCCAAATCGGTAATCTTGAGGGCATACGCCACTAGAGAACCCGCACCTGAACCTCGCCCAGGTCCGACCGGAATATCGTTATCCTTAGCCCACTGAATAAAGTCCATAACGATCAGAAAGTAGCCAGGAAACCCCATCTGAATGATGGTATTCAGCTCGAACTGGAGACGTTCCTGATAGGTCTTTTTCGTCTGCGCAAATTCAGGAGCCTGTGAGTCAAACAGCTGCTCGAGGCGCCAATCCAGGCCCTCATAAGAAATACGAGTGAAGAACTCATCCATCGTCTCCCCTTCCGGAATCGGATACTCCGGAAGGAAATACGTACCCAGAAGAATGTCGACGTTGCAGCGGCGAGCAATCTCCACACTGTTCTGGAGTGCTTCAGGAATATCAGAGAAAAGTTCAGCCATTTCTTCGGCGGTACGCAGATATTGCTGATCAGAGTAGAGATGCGGCCGCCGGGGATCAGCAAGCGCCATCCCCTGGTTAATGCTCACCCGAGCCTCATGCGCTTCAAAATCTTCAGGACGAATAAACATCACATCGTTGGTCGCAACCACCGGTACCTGTAGACGCTCCGCCAACTCCACCGTTTGATGCAGGCAATATTCCTCGCCCTTGCGACCAGTACGCTGAACTTCCAGATAAAAGCGGTCGCCAAACACTTCCAGCCAATAACGCAGAAAGCGCTCCGCCTCTTCATTTTTATTGGCATTCAGTGCTAAGCCGATCTCCCCGTAGGAGGCCCCACTTAGCGCAATCAGTCCGGCACTCTTCGCCTGAATCCATTCGCGCTTAACAATAGCGAGACCATCTTGCTGATTTGTCTGATAGCTCTCGGAGATAATTTCCAGCAGATTGGAGTAACCCTCTTTGGTCTGCACGAGCAGCAACATTCGGCTCGGCGCTTCGGCGGGGTCTTCATTCTCAAGCCAGATGTCACAACCACAAATCGGCTTAACGCCAGCCCCTCTTGCAGCCTTATAGAACTTGACCATGGCGCAGCCATTAGAACGGTCGGTCAGGGCAACAGCGGGCATTTCAAGCTCGGAGGCTTTTCCCACCAGCTCTTTAATACGAACCAATCCGTCAACGAGTGAGTATTCAGAGTGAACACGCAGGTGAACAAATGCTGGTGCAGTCATGTAATACGTCCCGGAGATATCAAACGTAATAGAATTCAGACAGTGCTCTTGAGAGCGTCTTGAACAGGCTTGAAGCTTCGACGATGAAAAGGAGTCACACCCAGAGTCTGGAGAGCCTCAAGATGCTGCTTGGTAGGATACCCTTTATGCTTCTCCAGACCATAGCCCGGATACTCTTTCGCCAGAGTAATGACCTCCCGATCACGAAAAACCTTGGCAAGAATAGAAGCTGCAGAAATGCAGGCCACCTTGGAGTCTCCCTTAACAACAGGCTCCGATGGCATGGGCAACTCAGGGCAGCGATTGCCATCAACATAAACAAAATCCGGCTGAACATGCAGACCTGCGACAGCTCGCTGCATTGCCAGCATTGTGCCGTGCAATATGTTAAGGCGATCAATCTCTTCAACACTGGCCCAAGCGATGCAATAGCTCAATGCATCAGCACGAATTTGTTCATAAAGCGCATCACGACGCTTTTCTGTAAGCACCTTGGAGTCCGCAAGGCCTGCAATGGGCTTTGAAGGATCCAGAATCACCGCTGCGGTGACAACTCGTCCAAACAAAGGGCCGCGCCCTACTTCATCAACTCCTGCAATCAAACCTTGAGAGAAATCCAGTGCGGTTTGCATCAGTTTTCCTTGATAAGTGGCAGGATTGCATTCACTGCAGTCTCTCCTCCACCCGCTTTCAGCATCTGATGCATTTGGACAAAGGACTCTTGCAAATCATGGGCAACACTGGAGTCAAACATGGGCAAGAGTGCTTCCGTAAGCTTCGTTGGTGTCGCCTCTTCTTGCAGAAGCTCAGGAACCAGACGCTTCCCTGCCAATAGATTGGGCAACCCGACATGAGCGACCTTAACCATACGTTTGGCAATGGCAAAAGTCAGAGAAGAAAAGCGATAGGCAATAACCATAGGTCGCTTATAAAGCGCAGCTTCCAGCGTGACAGTACCAGAAGCAACCAGCAGCACACTGGCAGCCGCCATCACCTTTTTGGCCTGCGCTGTGGCCAGATGCCAATGAGAAGGCAGACCGAGTTTTTTAAGCTCTGCCTCGCGATGCTCATTGGCTGGGACCAAGACAATCTGCACACCGGGCACCTGAGCTTCCACTTGTTTGGCTGCCTCAATAAAAGACTCACCCAGAAACTTCACTTCACTACCACGACTTCCAGGCAGTACTCCCAAAACAGGTAGGCCCAGCTCAAGTCCTAGCTCATGCCGGGCAGCCTCCTGATCGATTTGAACAGGAACCTGCTCAGCCAGCGGATGGCCGACATAAGCCACCGGGATACCTTCTTTTTGGTAAAACTCCGCCTCAAACGGTAGCAGGGTAAGCATCAGATCCACGCCCTTAGCGATAGACTTCAGACGCCACTTTTTCCATGCCCACACAGACGGGCTGACATAGTGCACCGTGGGAATACCGGCATCATGCAGAGACTTCTCTAGTGCAAGATTGAAGTCAGGCGCATCAATGCCAATAAAGACATCAGGGGGGTTCTTGATCCAATGCTCACGAAGTCGCTTGCGAGCACGAAGCAAGGGCCATAACCGAGGCAGAACCTCAAACAGCCCCATGACGCTTAGGAGTTCCTGAGGGCAAAGGCTAGTGAGACCACGCTTAAGCATCGCAGGGCCGCCAATACCTTCAAAGATTGCATCAGGAAAGCGAGCCCTGAACGCATCCATAAGGTCTGCGCCCAGGATATCGCCAGAGAGCTCTCCGGCGAGAAGGGCAATACGCAAAGGGCGAGACATTAACGAATAATGCCGCGATCTGCTGTTTTTAAAGAGTCAATCAGTGCATCTAGAGCTGGGGTATCTACCGCCATGGTTTCCAGCTCGCCCAATGCCTGCTCAAGAGTTTTTCCCTGCCGGAAAATAATCTTGTAAGCACGACGAAGTACAAGCAGTGCCTCAGCATCATAACCGCGACGTTTGAGCCCTTCGGTATTGATACCATGCGGCACAATAGGACTGCCATTGGCAATGACATAGGCTGGCACATCTTTCAGCACTACAGACCCTCCGCCAATCATGGCATGCATCCCGATCTTGCAAAACTGATGGACACCCGCCATACCGCCAAGGATAGCCCAGTCACCGACTTTCACATGTCCCGCCAAGCCAACACTGTTAGCAAGAATCGTGTTATTGCCGATACGACAATCGTGAGCAACATGAACATATGCCATCAGTAAATTATCACTACCGACAGAAGTAATACCCTCATCCTGAATAGTGCCTCGATGAAGAGTACAACTTTCACGGATGACATTACGATCACCGATGATCAGTTGCGTCGGCTCTCCGCGGTATTTCTTGTCCTGGCACTCTTCACCTACAGAGGCGAATTGAAAGATCTGGTTATCTTTACCGATGGTGCAAGGGCCCTTGATCACGACATGCGAGTGAATCCGGGTTCCGGAGTCGATCTTCACATCGGGACCAATGTACGTCCAAGGGCCAACCTCCACATCATCGGCGAGCTCTGCTTTAGGATCGATAATGGCCTGTGGATGAATCAACGTTAAACTTCCCTTACCGCGCAAGTGATGATGGTAGAAGCGACTTCTTTACCATCGACCAGAGCTGTGCATTCAAACTTCCAGATATTACGTTTCACTGAAAGTACACATGCGTGAAGCGCAAGCTTGTCACCCGGCACGACCGGCTTTTTCAAACGAAGCTTCTCGGTTCCCACAAAATAATATATAGCACCATCTTCAGGGCGCTTATCAATCATTTTGAAACCAAGAATGCCTGCCGCCTGAGCCATCGCCTCAATAATGAGAACGCCCGGCATAATGGGGTGATCAGGGAAGTGGCCATTAAAGAAAGGCTCATTGATCGTAACGTTTTTGAAAGCTCGAATCTGACTTCCAATCAGCTCATTGTTTTCGGAAGGAATAATTTCCTCAACGCGATCTACCAATAAAAAGGGATAGCGATGCGGCAGATACTCCCGAATCTCATTAATTTCCATCGTCAACCGAACCTTCGTTATTACTAGCTGAAGAAACTTCCTTCTCCAGACGAATTAATCGACGTGCCAGATCATCCAGATTGCGGAAGCGGGCAACATTCTTACGCCACTCTTTGTTGGTGGTTAAAGCTGTTCCTGAAGAGTACACCCCAGGTTTTGAAATAGAAGCGCTGACCAGACTCATACCTGTGATATGAACGTGATCGGAAATTTCCAGGTGCCCTGCGACGCCAACGCCGCCACCCAGAGAGCAATAGCGCCCGATGACAGCACTTCCAGCGATGCCTACACAACCAGCAATAGCAGTACCATCACCAATCTGAACGTTGTGAGCAATCTGAACCTGGTTATCGATGATGACGCCATTTCCAATGCGTGTTGGCTCAAGCGCACCACTATCAATGGTAGTATTAGCACCGATCTCCACTTTGTTACCAATGACAACTCCACCCAGTTGAGCGATCTTGATCCATTCACCTTGGTGCTGGGCAAAACCGAAACCGTCAGAACCAATCACTGCACCGCTATGAATCAGGCATTCCTGACCGATGGTAACATTGGGGTAGACAGTAGCTCGTGGAGCAAGACGTGTACGTTCGCCAATCTGGCTCCCCATACCTACGCTGCAACCAGAGCCAACAATGGCATCCGCACCAATGGTCACCCCTTCTGCGATGACTGCATACGCCCCAACACTGGCTCCAGCCTGAATAACAGCTGACAGGGCAACAGTCGCACTGGGATGCACACCTTCAGGAAAGCTTTCTGCCGGAGCAAACCAATGAGAAATTTTGGCGTAGCCGAGATATGGATTAGCGAGCACCAACGCATTGGTATGGCAGCGATCGAGCGCCTCAGCTGAGATCAGAACCGCACCGGCAGCAGTTTCACCCAAATCTTTGGCGTATTTAGGATTTGCTAAAAAAGTCAGATCAGTAGCGCTGGCATTTTTAAGTGTTGAGAGCCCTGAAATGATCAGGCTCTCGTCGCCATGAACTTCAGCACCCAGAAAATCAGCGATTTCTTTTAGCGTATAGGAGCGTGACTTCAAAACATGCCCCTGTTATTTGGACTTGTTAAGTGACTTGATGAGATCGGGTGTGAGGTCAGCAGTTTCTGACACATAGACCGTGCCCTGACGACTGAGAATCACTTTCACATCTTTCTTGTTGATAAGCTCTCGAATGAGCTTATCCAGCAATGGCCGATTGGCATCCAGAAACTGTTGTTGACGACTGGCTCGACCACTTTGCACTTTCTGCTGCAAGAAGCGGTATTCAGATACTTCGTCTTTCAATGAGTTTTGGAGTTTTTGACGGTCATCATCTTTCATGATGCCGCCATCCTTCTTCAACTTTTGCTGATTAGCCTGAATATCTCTCGCCAGAGTTTCCAGGCGCTGCTCGCTGTCTGAAAACTCTTTATCCAGACCTTTCATAAAGGATTTGGCTCGGTCGGAGCTAAATAGGGCCTGGGGAACATCCAGAACCGCTACATCCAATGCGTGAGCAACCGATGCCACGGAAAGACCCATAGCAACAGCACAAGCACTCACCCACTTCTTCATGTTATTAACCCCTTGGCGTTTAGAAAGTTTGACCCAGCGAGAACTGGAAGCTCTGCTTACGATCACCGTCTTGCTCATTAAGCGGCTGAGCAATGACGAAAGACAATGGTGCAAAACGAGTAAGCCAGACAACACCAACACCGGTTGAGTAGCGAATGTCGCCCAAGTCAATATCACTATTACAGGTCGCATCTACTGTGGTATCGCACTTGGTATCGTACACGTTACCGGCATCCATGAAGACGAGACTGCGCAGTGAGCTTTTATCTTCGAAGAACGGGAACGGGAAGATGAACTCTGCTGAACCGGCAATTTTCACGTTACCACCGATGGAGTTGCTATCAGTACTGGAGCCATCACAGGGCGTATCTGTCCCGACGATACAAGGCGTACCTTTTGGCCCCACAGAGCCCGTCTTGAAGCCTCGCAGCGAAGTGATGCCGCCCAGATAGTAGTTCTCATAGAACGGAAGTTTGTCTTCAGAACCCAGACCATCGCCGTAGCCGAGGTCAGTTCCTAAGTGAATCGCGTAGCCTTTATCACCCAGCGGCCAGTAGATATCACCTTTATAGCTCAATTCATAATATTCGAGAGAACTTCCGGGCAGTGCAACCTGCAGATTCACCTTTTGATAAGAACCATCGGTGGGCATCAAGCCGTTATTAAGCTTGTTGCTAGTCCAAGCAACACTACCCAGAAATTCATTATAACTATCGCCATTTTCATTAACGTAGTTAATGATTTCGCGAATAGGAGAGGGGCCAAGCTCGATACCGACGTTCTGGTAACCAATGGTACCGGAGAGTTTAGAATCATCTGACAGCGGATAACCGAGAGTCATGTTCGCACCATACTGACTCATCTGGTAATCGGACACATCCTCTTCATCGTAATCAGTCTTACGGTAGTAGACCTCAAAACCTCGAGACACACCATCAACGGTATAATATGGATCAAGGAAGTTAAGGCTATAGTCTGTACGCACCTGAGAGCGCGTTAGCGAGAAGCTGACCTGGTTACCACTACCCAAGAAGTTTTTCTGTGAAACATCCAGACCGAAGATTAAACCTTCTCCCTGAGCAAAGCCGATGGAGGCACCCAATGCACCAGAAGGCTGCTCAGTAACGGAGTAGTTTAGGTCCACTTGGTCCGGCGTATTCGGTACAGGTTTCATCTCCATATTGACATCAGAGAAGTAACCCAGACGTTCAAGGCGCTTTTTGGACTGATCAATCTGATCAGTATTGACCGGCGCAGCTTCCATCTGTCGCATTTCACGACGCAACACTTCATCAGCAGTGGCAGTGTTACCGGTAAAGTTAATACGGCGGACATAAGTACGTGTCTGAGGATCAACAAAATAGGTCAAATCGACCGTTTTTTCGTCGTCGTGGATAGTGGGAACCGGGTTCACATTCGCAAAGGCAAAACCATCATGACCCAAGCGCTTTTTAATACGCTCAATATCATCGTTCACGGCTTTACGTGAAAAGAGATCACCCTGATTCACTTCGACCAGCTTGGACATTTCGTCCTCGCCAATCACCAGCTCTCCCTCAAGCGCCACTTTACCAATGTGGAACTGCTCACCTTCACTTACGTTAATAGTGATGTAGACGCTTTTCTTGTCATCGCTAATAGAGACCTGAGTTGAATTGATAGCGAAGTTAACGTAACCACGATCCTGATAATAAGAGCGCAAACGCTCAAGATCGCCAGACAACTTTTCACGCGAATACTTATCATCATCAGTGAAATACGAAAGCCAGTTACTGGTGTTCAACTCGAACTGCTTAAGCAAGGTTTCGTTGTCAAAGTGCTTATTACCCACGATATTGATGTGAGTAATTTTCGAAACTACGCCTTCCTGAATATGGATGTTGACACGAACCCTGTTATTGGAAGCTTCTTCAACGTCAGTTTTTACCTTGGCGCCATAGCGACCCTGTGCAATATATTGACGTTCAAGCTCAGCTTGGATTCGGTCAAGTGTTGCACGCTGAAAAATTTCGCCTTCCGCTAATCCCTGCTTTTTGAGACCTGCTTCCAAAACTTCAGTCTTAATGACCTTATTGCCTTCAATATTCAGAACACTGATGGCTGGACGTTCTTTGACCTGAACTAGCAGGACCTTGCCCTGACGGCTGACTTCAACATCCTGATAGTTACCTGAGGCAAACAGACGACGAATAGCCTGTGCGACATCACTGTCATCAATGGTATCGCCAACCTCCACGCCCATGGTGGAGAAAACAGTACCAGGGGACAGGCGTTGCAGGCCTTCCAGCTTGATATCAGACACTTTGAAAGTTGCTGCCTGAACGGAGGCAGCCAGCAAAGACATACTTAGACAGGCTGCAAAGGCCATCTTGTTAACTATACGCTTCATACTGTCCCTGGGATCTTTGCAAACTAAATGTGCGCCATATTACAAACGCATCAAATCATTGTACAGCGCAAGAATCATGAGCCCTCCAAGCAGGACCATGCCTATACGCAATGACATCATCTGAAGTGACTCAGAGACAGGTTTGCCTTTGACCATTTCGACGAGGAAAAACACCAAATGCCCACCATCAAGCATAGGCACTGGCAGGAGATTGAGCACGCCCAGGCTAATACTGAGATAGGCCAAAAAAGAAACAAAACTCTCAACACCTAACGAAGCAGATGTTCCAGCCACTTTGGCAATAGTAATTGGTCCGCCAAGACTCTCAACCGACATAAGTCCGGAAAGCAGCTTACCTACAGAGTCAACCATCAACCTAACCATGGAAGCAGTTTTATCCACAGCATGCTGAAGAGCATCGATAGGTCCGTACTGTATTTCCCGAACCATATCGGCTGGCCATGAAGGAGCCTTTGCCCCTGCCCCGATATAACCGATAACACCACCCTGGCCGTCATCATGACGATCAGGAGTCATCGTCAGCACTCGTTGCTGCCCTTCATTCTCAACAGCAACTTCCAGCGCCTTCTCAGGGTTGGCTCGGATAACCTCTACCCATTGACTCCAGCTAGACACAGCCTTACCGTCGACAGTCAGAACATTATCACCACTTTTCATGCCTGCACGCTCAGCTGCACCACCTGCCACAATCTTGCCAATAACAGGGTTCCACGCCGGCTGCCAAGGCTGCAGCCCAAGACCACCGATCAGATCGGGCTCACCCTTATCGCTCTGCCAACGTTTAACCGGTAGAGCGTATTGGTGAGTAGCACCATCACTTTTCACCGCAAGATCAATATTACCGGTTCGTCCGATCGCTGAAGCCAGACGGGTGTTTACATCTTCCCAGTTATGAACAGGATGCCCATCAACCTGCACAACCTCACCCCCCGGGGGAACATCAGCCATCGCAGCTGGCGACTGAGCTGAAATTTGACCGATAACGGGCGCGATGCCCTGAACACCCCAGACGAAAAGCCCCCAATAGGCAACAACAGCAAAAAGGATGTTGATAAGGGGCCCAGCAGCGACGATTGCAAAACGCTGAAGCACAGGTTTGCGGTTAAAAGCCTGCTCCAGCTCATAATCCTGAACCTCACCTTCGCGCTCATCCAACATTCGGACATAGCCACCCAGGGGAATAGCGGCTAAACAGAACTCAGTTCCGTGCTTATCATGCCAAGTGAAAAAGGGTTTACCGAAGCCAACAGAAAAGCGGAGCACTTTAACACCACAAAGTCGCGCCACATAAAAGTGACCGAACTCGTGTATCGTGACTAAAATGCCCAATGTCACAATCAGAGCAATCAGATTAACCATAGACTGCAACTTCTCGCTGGATTATGGATACAGAGGTAGCGAGGCAATTTCTCGACACTCGCTTAGCCTGCTTGCAGATAGCCGGTGATGATACGCCAAAAGCTAAAAATCAGACGGCAAAAGAAACCACTAGTAACGCAAAAAATGGCAGGGCAGCACAGAGACTATCAATACGATCCAACACACCACCATGTCCGGGCAATAGCTTACCGCTATCTTTGATACCGACGGTCCGCTTGCACATGCTCTCAAGCAAATCACCTTGTACAGAAACAACTGCGGTCAACATACTAATGACCCATAAACCCAGCCAGTTGACTTCTAACCAGCCAGAGAACACAGCCACAACACTGAGCAGAGTTACTACAACAAAAGCACCATAAACACCCTCTCGGGTTTTGCCAGGACTCACTTTTGGCGCCAGCTTCGTTTTACCAAAACGTTTTCCAGCAAAATAGGCGCCAGTGTCGCATCCCCAAACAACCAAAAGTAAGTAAATCAACCAGCTTGGGTAGCTCTCGACCAGAGATAACTGCAAAAGCGCCACCCAAAGCGGAACTATCGTCACCCACCCCATGGCAAGCATCCGCTTACCACCATACCAGGGTTTAAGTTCTGGAAACTGCGCTGTCCAGACAAAGCTCACCAGCCAAAATACAGCCGCCACAACCAGCACTAACATCTGAATGACTGAAGGCAAGAACCCGACAACAACACCACTAAAAACCAAAGTTGCAACGTAAGCAGTTCGCTTTCCAAGCCCCTTGAGTTCCGCGAACTGCCCCCACTCCCACGCAGCAGCTCCCAGGATAATCAGACAGAACGCCTCATAGGCAAATCCGGTCAACCCAAAGAGACCATAAATAACAACAGGGATAAGAATCAGTGCAGTCAGAATCCTGGTCTTAAGCACCCTTCATGGCCTCCACCTGCTCATTAGTATGACCAAAGCGGCGCTTACGGCGAGAAAACTCCTCAATCGCTGCCATCATGGATGCGTCCTGAAAATCAGGCCAGAGCTCATCAGAAAAAACAAACTCGGTATAAGCCATCTGCCATAGCAGGAAATTACTAATACGTTTTTCGCCGCCAGTACGAATACACAAATCCGGTGCAGGCAGATGCCCCAGTGATATATGGCTTTCGATCAGATCTTCAGAGATATCATCAACACTCAAATCACCTGCAGCAACCTGAGCAGCGATACTTCTCATTGCCTGAGCAATATCCCACTGACCACCGTAATTAGCCGCCACCGCCAATACCAGCCCGGTATTATCGGCAGTTAAAGCCTCTGCCTGGTCAATTAATTGATTAAGTTTGTCACCAAGACGGGAACGCTCGCCGATAATTTTCAGACGAACATTATTGTCATTTAGGCGCTTAACTTCGCGCTCAAGCACATAAACAAAAAGAGACATAAGCGCATTAACCTCATCAAGAGGTCTACGCCAATTTTCACTACTGAATGCAAAGAGAGTGAGGACCTCAACACCCTGACGAGCGCAGGTATCCACCACCTTGCGAACTGATTTAACGCCTGCCTTATGTCCTGCCACACCCGGCAAAAAGCGTTTTTTTGCCCACCGGTTATTACCATCCATGATGATTGCAACATGGCGTGGAACTTTATGAAGAGTGACTTCCTTAGACATACATCCGGTTTTCCAGTACCTGCAGCGAGCAGAAAAATTGAGGGCCGACAATGTCGGCCCTGGCAGTCCGCTTGATTTAGATTTCCATCAAGTCTTTTTCTTTATGTTCAAGATGCTTATCAACATCTGCGACATATTTATCCGTCAGTTTCTGAACCTGCTCTTCACCACGACGCTGATCATCTTCTGAAATCTCTTTATCTTTTAGAAGATCCTTGATCATCCCATTCGCATCACGACGAACATTACGAATCGCTACACGCGCATTTTCCGCCTCTTGGCGTGCCTGCTTGATGTAGGTTTTACGTGTTTCCTCGGTCAGGGGCGGCATCGGCAGACGAATAACATCACCTGCGGTATTGGGGTTTAAACCAAGATCAGACTTGAGAATAGCCTTCTCAATCTCCGGGGTCATTTTCTTTTCCCAGGGAGAGATTAACAGCGTTCGCGCATCTTCCACTACGATGTTAGCCACCTGACTAAGGGGAGATGGAACACCGTAGTAATCGACACGCACTGAATCAAGGATAGCAGGCGTAGCACGACCTGTTCGGATCTTGTTAAACTGGCTCTCGAGTGACTCGATAGCCTTCACCATCCGGTGATCAGCATCTTTTTTGATATCTTCAATCATTGGTAGTCTCCTGATCTCCCTCAAGACGCGATGATGAGCGTCCCCTCAGGACCGCCTGTAACAATGCTAGCCAAAGCACCAGGCTTGTTCATATTGAAAACTCGGACAGGCATAGAGTGATCGCGCGTCAGACAAATAGCTGTCAGATCCATCACTCCTAACTGACGCTCAAGCACTTCATCGTAGCTCAGAACATCATATTTTGTCGCACTGGGATCCTTAACTGGATCAGCAGTATAAACACCATCAACTTTGGTAGCCTTCAGCACAACGTCAGCTTCAATTTCAATGCCGCGCAGACAAGCAGCAGAGTCAGTGGTGAAGAAAGGATTACCGGTACCTGCAGCAAAAATGACTACATCACCCTGCTTTAACGCTCTAATAGCAGCGCGTCGATCATAATGATCAACCACACCGCTCATAGGGATCGCCGACATTACCCGCGTAGAGATATTGGAACGCTCAAGGGCATCACGCAGAGCCAGAGCATTCATGACAGTAGCCAGCATTCCCATGTGGTCACCAGTAACGCGATCCATCCCTGCCGCATCAAGAGCTGCGCCACGGAACAGATTACCACCACCAACCACAAGACCTACCTGGACACCGATTCCAATCAGCTGACCAATTTCCAAGGCCATCCGATTCAGCACCTTGGGATCAATACCAAAACTTTCATCACCCATCAGGGCTTCACCTGACAGCTTTAGCAAAACGCGTTTGTATTTGGCTTGATTCTTTTCGGTCGCCATCGATATGTGCTCCAGATAGTAATTGGAAACCTATTACCCACAGACAAAACCGCCGACCTTAAGTCGGCGGTTTGCATCACGAGTCGAGATTAGCCTTTCAGCTGTTCTGCAACTTCCTGAGCGAAGTCTTTCTTCTCAACTTCGATACCATCACCCACTTCAAAGCGGATAAAGGATACAACTTCAGCACCAGCCTGCTTAGCCATGTCACCCACAGTCACTTCAGGGTTTTTGACGAAAGGCTGGTTGATCAGGCTGCTTTCAGCCAGGAATTTCTGAATACGACCCTGAACCATCTTCTCGATAATTTCAGCAGGCTTACCGGATTCCTGAGCCTGAGCAGAGAAAATTTCTTTCTCTTTCTCAATCAGTTCCTGAGGCATGTCTGCAGGCTTAACAACCTGAGGGTTAGAAGCTGCAACGTGCATCGCAACATCTTTAGCAACTTCTGCATTTCCACCTTTCAGGGAAACCAGTACAGCAATACGGTTGTTGCTGTGAACGTATGCACCTACAACATCGCCTTCCAGAACGGCAGCGCGACGTACGGAAATGTTCTCACCGATTTTCTGAACCAGAGCAGAACGCTTGTTTTCCAGATCGCCATCCATCAGCGCAGCAATATCAGTTTGCTTGCCAGCGAAAACGGCATCCAGAACTTCGCCAGCGAATGCAGCGAAATTATCGTCACGAGCAACGAAGTCAGTTTCAGAGTTAACTTCAACAACGACTGCGTAGCTGTTGTCATCTGCCTGTTTAACAGCAACAACACCGTCAGCAGCAGTACGGCCGGACTTCTTGGCGGCTTTCAGAGCGCTGGACTTACGCAGGTTGTCGATAGCAACATCGATGTCACCATTAGCTTCAACCAGTGCGTTTTTGCACTCCATCATGCCCAGACCAGTGCGCTCACGCAGGTCCTTAACCATTGAAGCAGAAATAGCTGCCATGTCGGATATCCTCTTAAATTTGATCTCAATCGGGTACTGACTTTCAAAAAAGGGGAGCGTCGCTCCCCCTTTCGGTCTACCAGTAAAAGCTAAGCCTTACTGTGCAGCCGCTTCAGCGCCTTCGTTGACTTCAACGAACTCGCCTTTGTTGCCATCTGCATTCGCTTCAGCAGCTTCAACAATGCTATCAGCCATAGATTTCGCGTAGATTTCAATGGCACGCAGAGCATCGTCGTTACCCGGAATAACGTAATCGATACCGGCAGGGTTGCTGTTGGTATCTACAACACCGATAACAGGGATACCCAGTTTGTTGGCTTCCTGGATGGCATTGCGCTCGTGCTCAACGTCGATAACGAACAGTGCGTCAGGCAGACCACCCATGTCTTTGATACCGCCGATAGACAGTTCCAGCTTTTCCATTTCACGAGTGCGCATCAGCACTTCTTTCTTGGTCAGCTTGTCAAAGGTACCGTCCTGGCTCTGCTGTTCCAGTTCACGGAAACGGCGAATGGACTGACGGATAGTCTTATAGTTGGTGAGCATACCGCCCAACCAACGATGGTTTACATAAGGCATACCGGCGCGAGTAGCTTCCTGCTTAATAACTTCTGCAGCTGCACGCTTGGTACCAACAAAAAGAACCTTGTTCTTCTTGGAGGCCATTTTGCCAACAACATCCAGAGCTTCATTCAGCATCGGCAGAGTGTGCTCGAGGTTGATGATATGGATCTTGTTGCGAGCACCGTAGATGTACTGACCCATTTTTGGGTTCCAGTAACGAGTTTGGTGACCGAAGTGTACGCCTGCTTTAAGCAGGTCACGCATGGTAACTTTTGCCATGATATTTCCTTTTAGAAATAGGGTTAGGCCTCCATGTACCCCAGAATCCGACCTCCATTGAAGGCACCCTCGGACACTGTGTCGGCACATGTGTGTGCTTTAGGTTAAGTTTGCGCTCCCTCATTCTGACAAAAGCCCTGAGACTCAGCCAAAACTTGGGGCGGCAGTTTTATACCACATTTCTGCCTTCAGCAAAAGTTAAGAGGCAATTTTTCCGTTCGGTGGAATCCGTGTACAATGCGGCGCTGTCCATGAATTTGCGCTACCCGCCCATGCAAGGCAGGCAGACACGCCAGGAGCTAACATCCCGCCATGACCGTAATCATCAAGACACCCGAAGAAATTGAAAAAATGCGCATTGCCTGCCGCCTGGCAGCAGACGTTCTGGAAATGATTGAACCGCATGTACAACCGGGTGTGACTACGGATCAGCTGAATGAAATCTGCCACAACTATATTGTGAATGAGCAGAAGGCAGTTCCTGCGCCACTGAACTATCACGGTTTCCCCAAATCCATCTGCACCTCCGTGAATCACGTTGTTTGTCATGGCATTCCGAACGGAAAGGCACTAAAACAAGGCGACATCATCAATATCGACATCACCGTCATTAAAGATGGATACCACGGTGATACCAGCGCAATGTTCCATGTTGGAACCCCGCTGCCCCATGCCCAACGCCTGGTCGATGTCACACGCGAATGCATGTTCCAGGGGATTAATCTGGTTAAACCAGGCATTACTCTTGGTGATATCGGACATGTTATTCAGGTTCACGCAGAGCAGAATCACTACTCTGTGGTTCGTGAGTATTGCGGCCACGGTATTGGCGCCGAATTTCATGAAGAACCCCAGATTCTCCACTACGGAAAGCCTGGCACAGGCATAACCATTGAAGCAGGAATGATTTTCACAATCGAACCCATGATCAATGCAGGCAAGCGACACGTTAAAGTGCTTAAAAAAGATGGCTGGACGGTAGAAACAGTTGATCGTCGCCTCTCGGCCCAATGGGAGCACACGATTCTTGTGACTGAAACAGGCGTTGAAATTCTGACACTGCGCAGTAACGAAGTTCCTTTATAAGGGCGTTCCGCAATAACAGGCACCAAGATAAACTGAGACGACGCCCCTGAGGATTCTTTCATGGCCCTCCCTGTTGATAACTATGCTGCTGATGCGGAACTGTTCGACCCCGTCGCGTTTACCGAGCGACTGAATACGACAAAACCGATACCAGCATTTAAACAGGCGCTCGAACAGGCAAAATCCGTACTGGATGGCCGCTTTAAAGCCAAGAGCAACATTCGATCGTTGATTAATGGCCGAGCCTGGTTCATGGACCAGCTACTTCAGTGTGCATGGGCCTTCCATGGACTTCCTGAGGATGATGATCTGAGTCTACTGGCAGTCGGCGGCTATGGACGGGGAGAGCTTCACCCCTATTCCGATATTGACCTGCTTATCCTGTTCGATAATGACTTTGAGCTGAAAGCCCACGAAGACAAACTCAGTTGTTTCCTCACTTTTCTCTGGGATATCAAACTAGCCGTCGGCAGCAGTGTCCGTAGCATTAATGATTGCTACGCTCTGGCCAAAGATGATTTGACCATCGCCACCAATCTGCTCGAAGCCCGAACTATCATCGGCCCTGAACGTCTGAAAATTGACATGCAGGAGCTTGTCACGTCAGAAGATGCCTGGTCTTCACGCGCCTTTTTTAAAGCCAAACGCGCAGAGCAGCAGGCACGCTACGAGAAAACACAGCAGACTGGCTACAACCTCGAGCCAAATATCAAGAATTCACCAGGCGGCCTTCGCGACATCCAGACCATTGCCTGGGTAGTGAAGCGTCACTTTGGCGCAGAGTCTCTGAGTGAGCTTGTTACCCACGGTTTTCTTACGCCAAAAGAGCTGGAGGCCATTAACGAAGGCATGGAGTACCTCTGGACGGTCCGCTATGCCCTGCATATGTTTACCGGTCGTGAAGAAGATCGCCTGCTGTTTGATTATCAGCAGACCCTGGCCACTTTCTTTGGCTACGAGAATACGCAGGACGTCATCGCCATTGAGCAGTTCATGTGGAAGTACTATCGCATTGCTGGCTATATCGCTGAGCTGAACGACCTGCTGCTGCAGTATTTCGAAGAAGCCATTCTTGCCGAGAATGAGCCGGAGGAAATCATTGCGGTGAATAGCCGCTTCCAGATTCGCAACCGCCATCTGGAAGTCACCCATGACCTGGTCTTTGATTACTACCCCTTCGCAATGATGGAGCTGTTCGTTCTGCGTGCACAGCACCCTCAGGCAGATGGCGTGCGTGCCTCAACCATCCGCTTGCTGCGTCAGTTCCGACACCGCATCAATGACAAATTCCGTGCAGATATTCGCAACACCAGCCTTTTTATGGAGTTGCTGCGAAGCCCTGAGGGTGTATCAACAGAATTAAACCGGATGCGTCGCTACGATATTCTGGGACGCTACATTCCCGCGTTTAATGACATTATCGGACGCATGCAGCACGACCTTTTCCACGTTTACACCGTGGATGCTCATACCATGAAGGTCCTACTGATGATGCGCCAGTTTCGTCACGATGAAGTGGCTGAGCGCTTCCCTATTGTCTCAAGCCTGATTCATAAGCTGCCTAAGGCAGAACTGCTATACCTTGCCGGCTTGTTTCACGATATTGGTAAAGGCCGCGGCGGCGATCACTCTGAGCTTGGCGCACAGGATATGCTTTCCTTCTGTCGTCGCCACCAGCTACCCAAGTGGGATACCGCACTGGTTGTCTGGCTGGTGAAGAATCATCTGCTGATGTCCATGACCGCGCAGCGCAAAGACATTTCCGACCCGGAGGTTGTCAAAGCCTTTGCCCAAGAGGTTAAAAACCCGATCTATCTTGATTACCTCTTTGTGTTGACTGTGGCGGATATCAATGCCACCAACCCTTCGCTTTGGAACTCGTGGCGTGCGGCATTACTGCGCCAGTTGTATAGCGATACCAAGCAGATGCTGCGCCGCGGCCTGGAAGAGCCGATCAATATTTCAGAGCTGGTTGAAGACATCCAGAAAGATGCCCTGAATGGACTGCAAGGCGACGATTTACCTGAAAGAGATGTACAGCGACTCTGGCGACAGCTCCCCAACGATTACTTCATTCGCGAAAGCGTTCGGGACATCATCTGGCACACCGAAGGAATTCTGAGGAACCAGTCTCCCCATGAACCTTTAGTGCTGGTTCGCGAAACCACCAGCCGGGCTCATGAAGGCGGCACCCAGGTGTTTATCTACACCCTTGACCAGGATGACTTGTTCGCCGCCATGACGGCCGCTCTCTCCCAGCTCAACCTTAATATCCATGATGCGCGAATCATCACATCTTCCGACGGCTACAGTCTCGATACCTTTGTGGTACTCAATGAAGATAATCAGCCACTCGGCAATGACCCTGAGCGGACCGCGCAGATTCAGTCCACACTAAAGGAAGTCCTCTCTGCGCCGGATCAGTTCCCGGAAATAGTTCACCGCCGCGTTCCACGCCAGTATAAGCACTTCACACTACCGACCAAGGTACACATCAGTGATGACCTGAATAACGGACGCACGATTCTGGAAGTTATTTCTCCAGACAGACCAGGGCTGCTTGCAACGTTAGGGCGCATTTTTTACGACTTTGATGTGTTCGTACAAACCGCAAAAATCGCCAGTATGGGCGAACGAGTAGAAGACGTTTTCTTTATTACCACTCAGGAAGGCACACCTTTGGTCGACCCAACCCTGCGTGAAGGGCTTCGCGCTGCGATCTGTCAACAATTAGACGAACTGGCACACAACTGATGAATACCAACCCATTACTTCAAAAGCTCAATCCTTATCCCTTTGAGCGGTTGGCCGTTCTCAAGGCCGCAGTGCAAGCGCCTAACGATAAAGCGCCGATTGCTTTCTCCATCGGAGAACCCAAGCATCCTGCGCCCAAGATGGCAGAAGAAGCGATGGTAGAAGCCATGCATGGCTTGTCAATTTATCCAACGACCAAAGGTTCGGATGAACTGCGCACCGCGATTGCCCGCTGGCTGGATAACCGCTTTAAGCTTGCCTCCTCTCCTGTTAACCCGGCAACACAAGTGCTGCCTGTTAACGGCACGCGTGAAGCTATTTTTGCTTTTGTACAAATGGCTGTAGATGCCAGCAAGAAGAACCCTCTCGTTGTTAGCCCCAATCCTTTTTATCAAATCTATGAAGGCGCAGCCTATCTAGCCGGAGCTGCCCCACACTTCCTTAACTGCACAGCAGAAAATGGTTTCAAGCCAGACTACAAGTCGGTGCCAGCCGAAGTATGGAAAGACTGCCAGGTACTGTTCCTATGCACACCTGGCAATCCCACTGGCGCAGTAATGTCCCTTGAGGATTTCCGCGAAGTGCTTGAGCTTGCCGACCAGCATGACTTCATTGTTGCCTCTGATGAGTGCTACTCCGAACTCTATTTTGATGAGAGCACTCCACCCATGGGACTTCTTCAAGCAGCAGCCGAGCTTGGGCGAAGTAGCTATGAACGCTGCGTGGTATTTCACAGCCTTTCCAAACGCTCTAATTTGCCAGGGCTTCGCTCAGGCTTCATTGCAGGCGATGCCAACCTGATGAAGGACTTCCTGCGCTATCGCACCTATCACGGCTGCGCTATGTCAACACAGGTTCAGGCTGCCAGTATCGCGGTATGGAATGACGAGCAGCATGTGGTAGACAACCGTGCGCTGTACAGAGCCAAGTTTGATGCCGTGCTGGAAATTCTGAGCCCGGTCATGAGCGTCAGCCTACCAGAAGGTGGCTTCTATCTTTGGCCACAAGTGCCCGGTGGAGATGATGAGCGCTTTGCACAAGAGCTCTTTGCCAAGGAACACGTCACGGTTCTACCTGGTCGCTACCTTT
This sequence comes from Pokkaliibacter sp. CJK22405, assembly GCF_046614695.1. Taxonomy (NCBI): domain Bacteria; kingdom Pseudomonadati; phylum Pseudomonadota; class Gammaproteobacteria; order Oceanospirillales; family Balneatrichaceae; genus Pokkaliibacter; species Pokkaliibacter sp. CJK22405. Next base: position 103,844 of record NZ_JBKKHQ010000015.1, on the reverse strand, counting down.
CACGCGAAGTCGATGGAGTGCTTCCCGGCGCAGGCCATGTTCGCATGGCTGTGGTCGCCACACTGGAAGAGTGCATTGAAGGCGCACAACGCTTACGTCGATTCGTTGAGCAATACACCCCTTAAGAACGGTGACTGACATGACCACGCTCTACGGTATTAAAAACTGCGACACCGTAAAAAAAGCGCGCCAGTGGCTGGACTCTGAAAGCGTTACCTACCAGTTTCATGATTATCGCCAGGATGGCCTCAACGAAGAGCAGCTAAGCGCCTGGTGCGAGCAGCTGGGTTGGGAAACGTTACTGAACAAACGCAGTACGACTTGGCGACAAATTGATGATGCAGAAAAAGCAGATCTTGATGGCGATAAGGCCATTAAGCTCATGCTGGCAACACCCAGCCTGATCAAGCGCCCTCTGCTGATTTCAGGCGACAAAGCTCTGGTTGGCTTCAATGCCAATAGCTATCAGGATTTTTTTAATGAATGAGGCTTTGCCCTCACTCATCTGACGATTACGACACGCTAGCGATAAAAGCGATTACAGGAGAATGATTATGAGCACATCCCCCCTAGCCCTCGGCCTGGGCGTTGGCAGCCAATCTCAGGCAGGTAACTGGCTGGAGGTGTTCTACCCTTATCCCAAAGCCAATCCTTCTGCAGAGCTGATCAGCGCATTTCGCCAGTTTGCAGGATACGAAGGCGGCAATCAGGTCATTGAGTTGAATGTTGACCAGATCCCAGCGTTGGCCGCTGCGCTTAGCCAGCAGGGTGAAGAACAGATGGCTGAACTTCTGGCCATCAGTCAACATGGCTCAAGCCCGCTGCTGCTGACCATTCTTGAAAACGATGAAGCACCGGCTTCACTGGCGGAGGTTTACCTCAAGCTGCAATTGCTTTCTCATCGCCTTGCCAAGCCTCATAGCCTGAATCTGACCGGCATGTTCGGTCTGCTGCCTAACGTTGCCTGGACTAATGAAGGCCCGGTAGCACTGGATGAGCTGAATGACCGCCGCCTTAAAGCCCGCATCCGCGGAGACTGGCTAACTGTTATCTCCGTTGATAAATTCCCACGCATGGCCGACTACGTGGTCCCTGCCGGTGTTCGTATTGGCGATGCCGACCGTGTCCGTTTAGGTGCTCACCTGGGTGAAGGCACCACCGTCATGCACGAAGGCTTTGTTAACTTTAACGCAGGCACGCTCGGCACAAGCATGGTCGAAGGCCGCATCTCTGCTGGCGTTGTTGTAGGCTCAGGTTCCGATCTGGGTGGCGGCTGCTCTACCATGGGCACACTGTCCGGTGGCAACAATGTAGTCATCTCCGTGGGCGAAAACTGCCTGCTGGGAGCCAATGCAGGCCTTGGCATCCCGCTGGGTGACCGATGCACACTGGAAGCTGGTTTGTACCTGACCGGCGGTTCCAAAGTCTCTCTGCTTGATGACTCTGGTAATGAAGTAAAAGTTGTGAAGGCAGGAGAACTGGCTGGCCAGCCAGACTTGTTGTTCCGTCGCAACTCTCAGACCGGCCGTATCGAGTGCAAGACCAACAAGACGGCAATTGAGCTTAACGAAGCGCTGCACGCACATAACTGATCCAACTTAAGGATCGAACAAGGGCGGTCACAGACCGCCCTTTTTTGTTTACACTACGCCTCAACTATTCCACTCTTCAGCCTGATCGAGCACAACATCACATGACCGCCTTATCGCCGACACTCGAACTCGCCTGCGACCTGATCTCCCGTCCCTCGGTGACGCCTGAGGATAATGGCTGTCAGGAAGCCATGATTGCCCGGCTGGAACGCATTGGCTTTAGCATTGAACGCCTGCGCTTCGAGGACACCGATAACTTCTGGGCACGCCGTGGCGATAATGGTCCGGTTTTCTGCTTCGCCGGTCATACCGATGTCGTCCCCTCAGGCCCGCTAGAAAAGTGGGACTCTCCCCCCTTCGAGCCAACCTTCCGCGAAGGCAAGCTCTATGGTCGTGGCGCAGCCGATATGAAAGGCAGCCTGGCAGCCATGGTGACAGCATGCGAGCGCTTTGTAGAACATCATCCGGATCACCACGGATCCATTGCTTTCCTGATTACCAGCGATGAAGAAGGTCCATTTATTAACGGCACAACACGGGTGATTGACACTCTGGAAGCCCGTAATGAAAAAATCACCTGGTGCATCGTGGGCGAACCTTCAAGCACCACCCAGACCGGTGATGTGATCAAAAATGGCCGTCGCGGATCACTGAGTGGCCATTTGGTGGTTCAGGGCGTACAGGGCCATGTTGCCTACCCTCATCTGGTGAAAAACCCGATTCATTTGGCGGCTCCGGCACTGGCTGAGTTATCAGCAACTCAGTGGGATGAAGGGAATGACTTTTTCCCTCCAACCAGTTTTCAAATTTCCAATATTCATGCAGGCACTGGCGCCACCAACGTTGTTCCGGGCGATGTAGATATTCAGTTCAACTTCCGTTTCTCCACTGAATCGACTGATCAGAGCCTTAAAGAACGTGTTTTAGCCATTCTGGATAAACACGGTCTGGACTATGAGCTGAACTGGACATTGAGCGGCCATCCGTTTCTGACGGATAAAGGCGCGTTAGTTGAAGCTGCCGTTGAAAGCATCCGCGCCATCACTGGTATTGAAACCGAGCTATCGACTTCAGGCGGAACATCTGACGGTCGCTTTATTGCACCAACAGGCGCTCAGGTACTTGAGCTTGGTCCTGTGAACGCCACAATCCACAAGATCAACGAATGCGTGCGAGCAGAGGATCTGGATATTCTCTCATCACTGTACGAGAACATTCTGGCCCGACTACTGGTTGATGCGACGTAAATCTTTCGACTGGGTCCGCCGCTGGAGCTATTACACTCAGGCTTATGTCGGGGCTCTCCTCGGCGGTTCCATGCTTTTTTTTGCAGGTCTTGGCGGCAAGATCCTGCTTCACTGGTTTGTAATTCCTGATAACTGGCTTGGACCGGCGTCAGCAATCTGCTGGATAATGGCAGGCACAGGCGCGTTGGTGGCGCTGACAGGTTATCTTATGATTCTGCTTATTTGGCTCGTTCGCTTTTTGGATTCCTGACATGCTTCGACATCCCGATATTGAAATTTACGTAAGAAGTACCGCAGTGGAAGACATCGTCAGCTGGCTTGCCCAGGCAATGAATGTCACCACACCAGAGATTCGGAAGAAAGGTAGTAGCTGGCACTGCACCGTTGCAGATGTGCCTGTGATGCTGGTTGAGCAAGCCGCAGGCAAAAACTTCACCAGCGTCTGGCTAGACTCGGATCAGACACCATGGGCCACAGACCTGGAATGCGCTAAAGCTGCCTACGAAGGACTTCAACGTGAGATCCGCTGCATAAGAAGCGGCTGGAGTGAAGAGCAAGACCCGGATGAATGGTGGTCGGTAGGCAGAGACGGGATTCAAGAAATTTTGTGGACAGACTGATTATCCCCAAAAACCGTTGACAGCTTTGTGGATAAGTCTGAATTAAACTGACCAAAGGCCGCCTCATGCGGCCTCCAGCCCGTTGCTCAGGATTCAGACACCCTTATCAATCACCCGCTGGTAGCTGACCCAGCCACACATAACCGGCAAGAAATGCTCCTTTCTGAAAACGCTTGACCCCAAGGTCGGATTCATCCACGGGAAAACGCTCAAGGTGCTCTCGGATCTGAGCCTGACTGATCAAACCCACTTCCACACCTGAGATAAGCTGAATCGCCGCTTCCATTTTAAAGGTACTGCCTTCCCCGGCGTATTTACCTTTATGAGGACGGGAAATAATGGCAACCTGGTCCACCTTATAGTCCTCAAACAGTTTTGCCAGGGCAAACTGAAAGCGTCGGGTTTCTTCCGTCGATTGCACATCCTTGAGGGCAACACGATTAGCCCTGCATGGCAGCCAATGAAACAGCCCACGATCTCTTTCCAGCAAAGCGATGACCGCTTCATTGCCTTTTAACTCAATACCACAAACGCGCATACCAACCTCTTTGACAATTGCTGGCGACAGTCTAACTGACTTAAGGCTGCCTCACCTAAAAAAGACTGCACTCGGTAAGCACACAAACTACCTTGAGCAGGCCTAATCCGCTAGGCTAGTGCCTTTTCTCAATCAGGGCGAAAAGGTGCATTATCAACTAACTCTTCAGGTACGAGATTACGAGTGCGATATGCAGGGCATTGTAAATAATGCGGTTTATCAGAACTACATGGAGCATTGCCGCCATGAGTTCATAAAATCCATCGACCTCGACTTTGCCAGACTAACCCAGGAAGGTATTCACGTTGTCGTCACTCGTGCAGAACTGGATTACCTGATGCCTCTCAAGAGTGGCGATGAATGCACTATTGTTCTGCGTGTCTCGCGCATGGGACGTGTCCGGGTGATTTTTGAGCAGGAAATTCTCAATCCTGAAGGCCGAACCATGGTCAAAGGACGTTTTACCTGTGCCGCCATGACGGCCAATGGTCGCCCTTGCCGTGACATGAGCTTCCTGCAGCCTTTACTGGATCTTTGTGAAGAGCCTCAGAATCACTGAACCTCATAAATTACAGATATAAAAAAACCGCGCTTAGCGCGGTTTTTTTAGGGCGGCTAGAAGCTCATGGAATCATGTTCCATCCCAGCACTCCCACCTCTTCCCGGTGTCCACTTACGCCGTAACTCACGTGGACTCATGTCCATCCATGCACGAGTAAAGCGGCTGAGTCCATTCTGACTCTGGAAGCCCAGCTGGCTCGACACCTTGATGAGCGGGATATCAGGATTAGTGAAAAGCACACGTGCGCGGTGGCGACGGACATTTTCCAGTAAATCCTGAAATAACAGCTCTTCTTCAGAAAGTTTACGCTGCAATGAACGCGGGCTCATAAAAAGCTGAGCAGCAACATATTCCAAAGTGACCTTTTTTTGGCCCAAGCCTTTCGCAATGATCAGCTTAACTTTCTGCCCCAGAGAAACCGGAGAGGAGTCGGAAATAAATCGACGCAGCTCTTCCCCTTGCCCTTCAATGTAGGAATAAAGCGGCTTGTTAGCTTCGGCAGCATCAAAGCGCAAGGCAATTTTGTAGCCTTCAGAAACCATCGTGGCATCGAAGAAGGCCTCGTAACGTGACTTCATCGCTGTGTTGTAATGAACCAGTTCCACCGGCTTGATCGGAGATGCGGTGACAAAACGGCTCAATGTCAGCAGTGTCGAGAGATTCGCATCGACCAGTCCAATGGAAATATTCTCAAAGTCCTGATTCGGCACAAGGGACACTTCGACCTTGCCATTACGCTCCTCAATGACCACTTCACCCAGATTACAGATCCGGTGATAGTTATCACTGTAGGACTGAAGCGCCTTACGCAAACTGTTCTGCGCCAACACTTCCAGCGAGAGACTGTTAAAGCTCATTGGATGAAGATGGAGACCCACATTAAGGCCAAAGTCAGGATGAGTCTTCTCTACTTCCTTACACATCATACGGAGCTTTTCAGCATCCATGACGGCAGTAGGATGACTCAAATCCTCTTCCTTTAAGCCAAAACGCGCAAAGAGCTCACCGGCATTTAAACCCAAGCTCACCAGCGTTCGGTAAACGCAGGCGACCCAGGCGGAATTCACATATTCACGCATAGTCTATTTGCCCACCTGTATCTCTTGAACCAGAACCTGATACACCTTCCTGGGATTCTGTTCCAGAGTAACAAATTTAGCTGCTCATCCCTGAGTAAGCATCCTCACTAACCAAAACCATCACGCTCTAAGTAGCAGAGTTATTCTGATACTTATTTAATACCAGCAGGAGTGCGGTGATCCAAGCACTCGCCTTAAAAATCACCCTCTGGCTTTATAGACCTTAAATCGAGAGTTTTCACTGACAACATGCACCTTTCTGAAAGACTCCGCAAGCCAGCTTTCATAGGGCAGGAAGCCATTTGCGACCAAAGTCAGATCCCCATCGAAGTGTAAATGCTTTCTCGCAGCCTTAATCAACTCAGCCGCGGGTCGGAAATCCAGCTTTAACCCGGTATGAAAAGGCGGATTGCTTAGAATCACATCATACTTACCTTCTGCTTCACTCCAGGCATTGCTGGCAAAAACACGAGCCACAACACCATTTGCTTCGCAAGTAAGGCGACTACTCTCCAAAGCCAGCGCATTAACATCGAGCATTTCCACCGTAAGACCGGGCTTACGACTGGCAACAACGGCTCCAATGACACCGGCGCCACAACCAAAATCCAGACAACGACCAGACTCCGGCAGCGATACGATTTCAAGCAGCATTTTAGTGGCTTCATCAAGTTCAGCATGGCTGAACACCCCCGGATAACTCAGTACTTTGTAGCGCTCTTGCTGTACTTCGATATCCAGTGTTGATAGCCACTTCGCGGCATCAAAAGTCATAATCGCGTCAGCTGTCTCTATTCTGTATAGAGTACAGCGGCGGGCATTGTCCAGTTTAATCACCTTCTGGCCGCATAGTTCTTCTGCTATGGTCTGAGCACTTTTGACACCACCCTGATGCTCGCCTGCAATAAGAATAACCCCTTTAGGACCAAGGATACTGGCCACCGCTGCCAGCAGCATGCGCCCTAGCTCTTTCGACTTGGGCCAATACAGCAGCGCACTAGAAACGCCAGGCTCTGCTTTCGGGAAAGCAGCAAAATAGGAGTTCAGGCCGGCAGCTTCAAACAGCCCATGCACCCGAAAGTCCTGAGTGAAAAACGTGGCTGAAGTTTTATAGTCCTGCCAGCCCGCCAGCTCGGGAGGGTTAACAACCAGAAGTGGTTGGTCACCCAAAAGTGACTCATTTCTCCACAGCATCTGGTTGACCGGCATCCAGCTATTACTTGCCGACATGTAAACTCCTTAATGACTAAATTCTGATCTCAGACGAGACTTCGACACATCTGAATCTCAGCATCGTACTGAATGGCGATACATGAGCGCACTACCTTTTAGCTGAACCCGGGTAAACAGTAGAAAAATCAGTATTGTCGCCGTTTGCGCGACACCCGCCGAGAGCCTGTCTGTTTTTGGCGACACATCTGCAGGCCACGGAAAATCAGGAGATCTGTTTAAAGCCTTCACCCTCAGCAAACCACTCGTCGCAAATTTGCGACGCTTTTCAGTGATTTGCGGACATTAAACCTGATCAACCGACAAAGCAACAGAAGAATACGCGCAAAAAAAACATTCAAACCATTGTTTTATAAGGACTTTTAAAAAGCTGGCACGCACTTTGATATATCTACTGTGACGCAACCGCAAACGCGGCGCCAGACAGAAGGTTTCACCCCAAACCGACTGCCACAGCCACCCCGGAACCTTCCGTCTGGCAGCGTCCATTTGAAAAGGAATTTACCCTTAGGGGTCCCAGGGAATGTGAGTGCCTTGCGCCACACGGCAATCACTACGGGAATCAGAGATGAAAGTGAAAGAGATTATTTTAACTGCAGGTTTTCTGGTGACAGGAATGGTCGCCACTGAAAACGCATGGAGTGCAGCAGATATTCTCAGGGATCTTTTCACTCATCTTGATAGCAATCATGACCATTTGTTATCCCGGCAAGAGGCAAAAGCATTGCCAGCCGTTGAAAAAATGTTTGATGCGCTGGATCAGGATAGAAATAAGAAAATTTCCATGGAGGAATTTATCTCCCTGAACCATCTTGCAAATAAATGGCAAACCGAAGTCTGCAGGACGCAGCAGCGTGCAGCGCAAAGTGACTGCCAACAAAAACGGGAATGGATTACCGCCCGCAATAATTAAGCTCATGAGGCTTAAAGAATTGAGTTTGGGTGATTATGGATGATTGCCCTGTCTGTCCCCCCGGCAGACAACGACAGGATGTCAAAAGTGCGCGACAGGAGGCTCTTTCTCCCCGGAGGAGTCCTCCGCTCCAGCAGGTTGCGGGGGTTGGTGTATAGATGCAACCAGACAACGACAAGGAGTCACTGTCTGGCAAGGAAGACGCATGCGCCCAACCCTTCGCAACCTCGTTCTAACAAGGAAAGTAATCCTCAGGGACGAACTCAATGTGGATGAGTTCACTTTTTATTCAGGAACAGGTGGAATACACCACCTTGCCAGGGCGAGGGAGCATAAATGAGCCGATTAACCTTTGCATTACCATTGCTTCTAGTTTCAGGCAGCGTACTTGCCGGCGAAGCATTTTATCAGGTCGATGCCGACCAGAACGGTATCATCTCGGTTCAGGAAGCCCAGGTGAGCGAGTCACTTAGTCTCCAGTTCGCTCAGTTGGACACCGATAAAGACGGTGTACTCAGCTCGGAAGAATTCGCCAGCTTTCAGGGCTAGATCGTCACCCCTTGCCTTCTTGCACACAGCCCGCTTCAGGGCTGTTGTGTTTCCTGCCTCAGGCATTACCCTAGACAATCCTTTTTGATTCTCCGCGACCTCTCTGCATGGAACGCCTGAATGCCGCCTGATAACACTCAACCTCGCGATAACTGGCGTCCCCGAACGCTTCTCCAGATGGTTTTTCTGGGCTTCTTTGTGGTGATGGCGCCTTTGCTCTTCCTGATTTACCAAACCACGCTTGCTCTCGATCACGTATCAACACAGATGCAGGCATACAGCCAGAGCGCACTTCAGGTAACCCAACGCGGCCAACAACTGGTCTCTCTCTCTGTTGAGCTTGAAAGGACTGCGCGCCAGTATCAGGTGGTAAAAACGGATGAACTACTCAGCATTTTTACCCAGCAACGACAGCGCTTTATAAAACAGCTACAGATTCAGCGAGAATCTGTCCATGAGCTGGCACCACTGTTTGACCAGCTAATGATCAGCCTTGATCAGCTTCCCCCTTTACTGATGCTGGACACTCCTGCCACCACGCCCGAACTCAACGCCTTACTTGATCGTATCAATGATCAGGCCGAAGCCATGCGTGCAGGTGCAGACACGGCGATTAACCAGCAGCTGGATGCGCTGAATCACTTCAATGAAGATGAGCGAAATCGCCTCCTGATCAGTGCAACAGTGTTGATGGGGACAAGCTTGCTACTGATGGTTCTGGCGAGTTTAGTGATTACCCGCCCTGTTCGTCGCCTCGAAAAAATGATCACCCTCTTGGGACAGGGCAAACAACTGTCCTCCAAGCCTATCGGAGGCCCTGCCGAGTTATCGCGCCTGGCAGGCAAGCTCCATTGGCTGGACAGCCAGCTCAGCACGCTGGATCAACAGAAAAAGCAGTTTCTTCGTCATATGTCACATGAGCTGAAAACGCCGCTTGCTTCCATGCGCGAGGGAACCGATTTACTGGCAGAAGGCGTATTAGGCCCTCTCAATGATAATCAACAGGAGGTGGTTGGGCTGATGCAAAGTAACAGCCAGCAATTGCAACAGCTTATCGAGCAGCTGCTGGACTACAACATGCTTCACCAAAGCCTGCCAACCTCAATGTCTAGCGTGGCGATACCCAAACTTTTTGACGACTTACTGGCTCGCTACCAACTGACCATGAACCAAAAGGTCATTCATTGCGAGCAGGTTGCTGGCCCGGAAAGCTGGAACGCCGATGAGCACAAACTGCGCCGCTGTCTGGATAACCTGATCTCTAATGCCGTTCACTATGGCAAGGACGATGGCAAGCTTCTTATCGAATGGAGCGAGAAACGCAACCACCTGATAATCGATATCGCCAACACCGGGCAGCCCATTAGCGATACTGACAAAGCCCGTATCTTCGAGCCTTTCTATCAAGGACAGGCACGACGTCATGGGCCATTGAAAGGCTCTGGCATCGGCCTGAGTGTTGCCCGTGACTGCATTGAGGCCCAAGGGGGCAGCTTGACCCTGCAGACCAAAAACGGGTTTGATGTATGCTTTCGTGTAGAGCTTCCTCATACGAGCGACTCTGCGGCAGTTAGCGCCTATGTGGCGCACCAACAGGATGCCTGAGCTCCATGAACTCGCTTTTATACCGTCTGTCGTTTGTCACTCTCGCTCTCTCACTGGCTGGCTGTGGCGCCCTGCAAAGCAAGATGACCAAGCCCGGCACTGGCGCCAGCGCCGCCGTCTGTTCCGAACACAATCTGACTCCCGGCTCCGACGCCTGCGATGCTTACGAGCTTCAGAACATGGTGAAGCTTCAGCGCCAGGTTGATCCTATGAATTACGTTAAAAAAGAGCGTTGGATCAAACAGCAAGGCAAGTCAGGCTGGCCTGACCCGGTGCTGAAAGTATTGGCTTATACCTCAAGCGATGCCACGTTAGAGCAGCGTCGCCGGGTCAATGACCTAATGAAGCAACTACCCTCTGACTTGCGTGGCAATGACCGAGACTTACTGGTGATTCTGCAGGAGTCCAACCAGCAGCAACTCGGGCTGATAAAACTGATTCAGGACGCCCACTCCAGTACCAAAGATCAGGAAGCCAAGATCGCCGAGCTGCAAGGAAAAATTGATGCCCTGACCGCCATTGAGCAGCAATTGGCACCCGCAGAAGATATTGCCCCCGCAAAACCCTGAGAACCTTAGTAAGTTATGACTCAAAGCCGTACTGTTCTTCTGGTTGACGATGATCCCAGCTTGTTGACGCTGCTGACCATGCGCCTCACCGCTAATGGATATGAAGTGGTCTCCACAGAAAATCCCTCCAAGGCATTGGGGTTAATTAATCAGCACCAACCCCACGCTGTGATCTCTGACTTGCGCATGGACGAGATGGATGGCCTGACCCTGTTTGGCCACATCCAGTCCCAGCACCCTGCCCTGCCGGTGATTCTGCTCACCGCCCACGGTTCTATTCCTGAGGCAGTTGCCGCTACCCAGCAGGGTGTCTTCAGCTTTCTTACCAAACCCATCGACAAGGATGCCCTGTTGGCGACTTTGAAAGATGCCTGCAGCCATTACACAGGGGCACAGTCAGGTGAGAGCTGGCGAGAGGCGATCATTACTCAAAGCCCGTTAATGGAAGGCGTTCTGGATCAGGCGCGGCGAGTGGCAGAAGCTGAAGTCAGTGTTTTAATCAGTGGAGCCAGTGGAACAGGTAAGGAGCTGCTGGCACAGGCGCTTCACCTGGCCAGCCCGCGACGGGATAAACCCTTTATTGCCATTAACTGTGGCGCGCTCCCTGAACAACTCCTGGAATCTGAACTGTTCGGCCATGTCAAAGGGGCTTTTACTGGTGCGATTACCCAACATGAAGGCCTGTTCAAAGCGGCTCACGGGGGCACACTGTTTCTGGATGAAATTGGTGATATGCCTTACGCCCTGCAGGTCAAGCTGTTGCGAGCATTACAAGAGCGCCAGATTCGACCACTAGGCAGTACCAAGGCGATAGATATTGATGTTCGTATCGTTTCAGCGACTCATCGTGACCTGCAAGCGGCTATTGATGATAAAGAGTTCAGGGAAGATTTGTTCTATCGGCTGAACGTCGTCAACCTGCGCCTCCCTACTCTTAAAGAGCGCGCGGAAGATATTCCCTTACTGGCCAAGTTCTTACTGACTCGCGCCGCAACCGGCACCCGTAATTATGTTAAGGGCTTTTCCACACAGGCGATGGCGATGTTAAGTGCAGCCTCTTGGCCGGGAAATGTGCGCCAACTGGTGAACGTCGTCGAGCAATGTGTGGCGCTGACCAGCACTCCCATCATCACTGAAGGCTTGGTGGCTCAGGCACTCACCTCTCAGACAGAGGCTTTCCCCTCCTTTATAGAGGCTCGCTCTCAGTTTGAGCGAAACTATCTGATTAAAGTACTTAAGCTGACAGAGGGCTCTGCAAGTCAGGCAGCGAAGTTAGCCGGCCGTAACCGAACCGATTTCTACAAACTACTTTCCAAGCATGAGCTTGAACCTGCTGACTTCAAACCGGGCGGCAAAGAACATACCTCAGCAGACTGAACATGTTCAGGCAAGCAGCCTGCAAAAACGAAACGAGCCGCAAAAGCGGCTCGACGATCAGTCAGTTAAAGAGGACGCAACAGAGATCCAGTGTTAGAACCTCAGCTACCCTCATCTGAGGGATAGCGTGTCTCTTTCAGACTGTCTTTGATTTTCTTGAGATGACCATGGAAATCGGTGCCGCGACGCAAAATCACACCGGTAGAAAGCACATCCAGCATGGCCAGATGAACGATTCGCGAGCTCATCGGCATATAGATATCCGTATTTTCATCCGGTGAAACAGGCAAGGACAGCGTACATTCCTTCGCCAGCGGTGAGGAAGGTGTGGTGATACCCAATACAGTGGCACCGCTCTCACGGGCAATCTGAGCCACTTCTACCAGCTCACGGGTTCGGCCAGTATAAGAAATGATCACAATAGTGTCGCCGCGCTGCGCCGCCGAAGACACCATACGCATCATCAACACATCATCGTAGGCGGCAACAGGAATGTTAAAACGAAAGAACTTGTGCTGGGCATCAAAAGCCACCGGGCCAGAAGCCCCGAGGCCAAAGAAAATAATTTGCTTGGCCTGAATCAGAAAATCGACGGCACGGTTGATCAGTGTCGGATCAAGACGCTGACGGGTATGCTCAAGCGCCTGGGCGGTCGCCGCAAAGATTTTATGTACATATTCTTCAGGGCCATCTTCAGCTTCTACATTCTGCCCCACATAGGGGGTTCCGCTGGCCAGACTTTGCGCCAGCTGCAGCTTGAAGTCAGGAAAGCCGCGGGCACTAAAACTGCGGCAGAAGCGGTTAACTGTTGGCTCACTCACACCGGCACTTTGAGCCAGCGCTGCAATACTGGCGCGAGTCGCAGTCTGAGGATCTTTCAGGATCACCTCAGCCACTTTACGCTCGGAGCGATTCAGCGTATCCAATCGGGCACGGATTGCTTCGAGCAAATTGGAAAAACCGTTACTTTGCATGGTGTAAAAGTACCTGAGCCTTGAAGTCACACCACAAGGACGTTACGTGCCTCATGCGCGATCAAACTGTATAGAGATGCCCGATGCGTCGGACAGGAAGAAATACTACTGCAACCTGTCAAACAAGTGCGCAGATAAAAACATTTTTTTATGCCGACTTACCAACTCAGGCATAAAAAGTATCAGCATAATACTGGTTCAGTATCAGTATGACCACATGACTGGAGCCTAAGGTCTGGTTTTCCCTCATTAATTTAGTAAGATTACTAACTTATGGGACATGCTCAGGCTTGGGATACGATTAAAAGCCCAACATACGCTAAAAATTACTACTTGGTGCCTTATGTCAGTGAATAGTCAACACGCCTGTAACCTGGCGCTTTTTGGTGCGCTGGGGGATTTATCCCGTCGCAAATTGCTAAAAGCCCTCTACTTTCTTGATGATGCCGGACTGATTCATGATGACACCCGCATCATTGGTATCGCCCGACAGGAGATGGACGACGCTGGTTTTATCGACGTCGCCAAAGAAAACCTGGAACGCTTCATTAAAGCCAAAGAACTGAAAAAGAACGTTCTGGAGCGATTCCTCAAACGTCTGTCCTACGTCACGATCGACATGACGGAAATCAGCGGCTATGAAAAGCTGGCTGAAAAACTCAAGGGCGACGATAAACCCATGATCGCCTATATGGCGACCCCCCCCAGCGTGTTTGGGGATATCTGTTCCAACCTCGACAAAGTCGGACTGAACAAGTCGCCCAACCGCGTTGTTCTTGAAAAGCCTCTGGGTAAAGACCTTGCTTCCTCACAGGAAATCAATGATGTCGTTGCGGCCCACTTCGGAGAAGAACAGACCTACCGTATCGACCACTACCTTGGCAAAGAAACTGTTCAGAACCTGATAGCGCTTCGTTTTGCCAATAACCTTTTTGGCTCCCAATGGAATCAGAACCACATCGATCACGTGCAGATTACGGTTGCAGAAGAAGTCGGTGTTGAAGGTCGCTGGAGCTACTATGACAAGTCCGGCCAGATGCGAGACATGGTGCAAAACCACCTGCTACAGCTGCTCTGCCTGCTGGCGATGGACCCACCCTTTGATCTCTCTGCCGATGCGATTCGTGATGAGAAGCTGAAAGTCCTTCGCGCCCTGAAGCCTATCACCACCGAGACGATCAACACTCACGCCGTGCGCGGCCAATATGTTGCGGGTAATCACCAAGGCAAGCCGGTTCCGGGTTATCTGGAAGAGGACGGCGCTAACCTTGAGTCCCACACCGAAACCTTTGTGGCCATCAAAGCTGAAATCAGTAACTGGCGCTGGGCCGGTGTTCCCTTCTACCTGCGCACAGGCAAGCGCCTTCCAAGCAAGGTGTCAGAGATCATCGTGCAGTTCAAACAGCAGCCGCACTATATCTTCGCTCCTGACCAGCGCAATCTGGCAGCCAACAAGCTGGTTCTGCGCCTGCAGCCAGACGAAGGCATCAGTCTGCAAATTGCGACCAAGGATCAGGGTCTGGACAAAGGCATGCGTCTTCGCAGCGGACCACTGGATATCAACTTCTCTGAAGCCTTCAAACAAGACCGTACTCCGGATGCTTACGAGCGTTTGCTGCTTGAAGTCATGATGGGAAATCAGTCCCTGTTTGTACGTCGTGACGAGGTCGAGTACGCATGGCGCTGGGTCGATCAGATCATCGATGCCTGGGATCAGTCCAATGAACCACCCAAGAAATACCAGGCCGGTAGCTGGGGCCCTGTGTCCTCGATTGCCCTAATCAGCCGAGATGGAAGAAGCTGGAATGAAGATAGCTGAGCATTTTAACGGGCGCTTTAACGCCTTTGATAACGCCGACGCCCTGGCCAGTGCACTCAGCAGCCGCATTGCCACTGACTTGGGTAAAAGCGAAAAGCCCACGCTGGCAGTATCCGGCGGGCGCACCCCAACGCTGTTCTTCCAGAAGCTCTCTAACATTGAGCTGAACTGGAGCCAGACAAGCGTGACGCTGATTGATGAGCGCTGGGTACCTGAGTCTCATAAAGACAGTAATGGTGCACTGGTAAAGGCCAACCTTCTGCAAAGCAATGCCGCGGCGGCACGCTTTGTACCGATGTTCCGCGAAGGTGAGCAGAGCGAAGCACTGGCCGAGATTCGCGCCGATGTGGCTGCTTTTCCTGCGGCACTGGATGCGGGCGTACTGGGCATGGGTAACGATGGACATACCGCGTCCCTCTTCCCCGAAGCCAGCACGCTGCCAGAAGCGATGGATCTGAATCAGACCGAGCGCTGCCTGTTTGTGCAGCCGCCAGAGGCGCCTCATCTGCGCCTGACGCTGAGCCGTGCCTATATTCAAAGCGCCAACGCGCTGTACCTGCATATCCAGGGCGAGGACAAGCTCGCCACTCTGGAACGTGCACTTTCTGACAATGATGTAATGGCAATGCCAATTCGGGCATTCCTGGATCTTCCCCAGCTGGAAATCTTCTGGTGCCCCTAAGCGGCCATTATTGAAGTATCACTACAGGAACCAATGACTATGACGTCTTCCAGTATCAGCCAGAAAATTGACGCCCTGTGCGCCAGTAATCCCATTGTCCCGGTAATCGTGGTCAACAAGGCAGAGGAGATCCTGCCGCTGGCTCGCGCGCTGAAAGAAGGCGGCATCACTGTGCTGGAAATCACCCTGCGCTCTGATGCAGCCATTGAAGCTATCGCGCTGGCTCGTAAAGAGCTGGAAGGCGTTACCGTTGGTGCAGGCACCGTAATTAA
This sequence comes from Pokkaliibacter sp. CJK22405, assembly GCF_046614695.1. Taxonomy (NCBI): domain Bacteria; kingdom Pseudomonadati; phylum Pseudomonadota; class Gammaproteobacteria; order Oceanospirillales; family Balneatrichaceae; genus Pokkaliibacter; species Pokkaliibacter sp. CJK22405. The sequence continues at coordinate 88,216 of NZ_JBKKHQ010000015.1, read as the reverse complement.
TGCACAGCAACTGGATGCCGTAATGGAAGCTGGCGCCGAGTTCGTCGTCACTCCTGGTGCTTCAGTGAAGCTGCTAAAAGACGCCAAGGCGCGCAATACCGTTTTGCTGCCCGGCATTGCCAGTGTCTCAGAGATTATTAACGGGTTGGATGAAGGCTACGATCGCTTCAAGTTCTTCCCTGCCGAAGCGGCGGGCGGACTGCCCTTTATAAAATCTCTGCAAGGGCCGTTCTCACAAGTTCGCTTCTGCCCTACCGGCGGAATCGGCCTTAAGAACTATCAGGAATACCTGAAACAACCCAACATTATGGCAGTGGGCGGCAGCTGGGTTGTACCAACTGATGCCGTTGAATCGGGTGACTGGGCACGCATTACTCAAATCACTCGTGAAACCATGCAGACATTGAAAGGCTGAAGACTTTTTCGTGCTTATGAAATACAAAAAGGTGGCCTATGCCACCTTTTTTGTTGTTACAGAGATACCCTGACCAAGGATAAAACATGTCCAGCAAAGTTTATTGCGTCGCTCAGTTCCAGCCAAAGGAAGGTAAGCAGGAAGAGCTTTTTGCCATTCTTCAGGCCCTTGAGCCCAACACACTGCGCGAAGATGGCTGCATTAGCTATCGCGTTACCCGACAGGTAGAAAGCCCCTTTGCCAACGGCGAAAGCTTTCCTATCGTTTTTCATGAAGTCTGGGCAAATACCGCCGCGTTTGAAGCACATTGCCAGCGCAAGGAAATTGTCAGCTTCTTTGAAAACCAGTGCGTGGCGGATGATGGTCTGGTTGCCAAGAATAACGTTTGCGTCTACTCCGATGAGCCAGCCAACTTTGATGCACCTATTTTGAAGTAAGATCCGGAAAGGCTATTGAAGCCGCCGGATGCGGCGCCAGACTGACTGTAGTCTGCGCCGCCTGACTGCATTCACAAAAGCACTTTCAACTCAGGCCGCGATAGCGATCCTTACGATGGTTCATCGCCAGAATCAGGTTAAGAATAACGGCGCCCACAATCGACAGGCCGACCTGAGTCAACGGCACGACAGTTAACGATGCCAGAACAATGCAGCAGTCAACGCCCATCTGAAACTTGCCGGCTCGCAAGCCGGTTTTATCCTGCAGATAGAGCGCAAGAATATTCACCCCTCCTAAGCTCGCACCATGGCGGAACAGCATCAGGAAGCCTGCTCCCATCACCGCACTCCCCACAATCGCTGAGTACAAAGGACTAAGCGCCTCGAAGTGAACCCATTGAGGCGTCACTGTCGAGAAAGCAGACACCAGCGCCACAGCCACAAAGGTTTTAAGCGTAAAGCGCCAACCCATGCGGCGAATGGCCAGATAGTAAAAAGGAAGATTCAGCACAAAGAACCAAAAGCCAAAGCCCATACCGACGCTGTAATGAAAGAGAAAACCCAGACCAGCCGTGCCACCTGTAAGCAGCTGACTGTGGCTATAAAAAGTCACTCCGAGAGCGACAAATAGGGTTCCCAGTACGATTGCCAGCACATCTTCGAGCACTGAATGCTGAAGAGAATTTGATTCAGACATAACCACCTCGAATTTCATTGCTCACAATTCTATTGCTGAACAATTTTATTGCAACATGGTCACCAATTTAAAAAACAGCTCTCAACCGCATCTGCACACAAGAAAGGACCTTTCTCTGAACAAGGAAATATTGAGTGATTATTCAAAGGAAGAGACGTGAGACGACTAATGCCGAAACCAAGAGCAGCCGGATAAAGCACCGGCTGCTCTTTTCAATAATTACTGTTCTTCTGCAGACGGCTCTGCATCCGCTGCCTGAATGGCCGCACGCAGTTGCTGCGTCAGCTCTACCGGGAAGTGAATATTACCCTCTTCCCACACAATACAGACCCCAACATCAGGATGAATCATCCCGAGCAGGTCGCCGCCAAATACCTTGATCGCAGAAAGCTGATTATTACCCGCAAAGACATCGCCCAGGCGATCCATCGAGTCACCCACTACCACCATCGGCTGATCATGCATTTCAATAATGTAGAACTGGAAATCCTCGGTCGTCACTTCCTGTTTTGCATCATCCATCTCGACCAGTACAAAAAACTCGTATCCCAAAAATGGCGCAAAAAGTGATTCTACCGTGCTTTGTCCGGCCTTAACTTGTGCAATCAGGGCTGAGAATGATTCCGACATGGAGCAATAACACCTTTTAATCCGGGCTCACTAAATCTTGCGAGCGGCTAATCGATAACACTGTATCGAAGCCTATCATGAGCAGGGACTGACTTCATGAGCCACTTTTTTCAACCTTTCACGACAGCTAGGGAAAAACCTTAAAAAACGGCGGTTTTGATGGAACGATTCAGCAACTTTCCCCACACACCCTCTATTGGTACCCCTGTGGCTTTTGTAATGACAATAGACCTCGCAACAGCAGTCTAATAGCGACTGCGACTATGGTCTGAATATTGCAATTGCCTGCAGCATTCCTCCTGCTTTTCAGCGATAATATGCCGGTTTTTTGCCCACCGCTTGGGCCTACTGGCTGATTCGATGCGCCTGATGGCGCCTGTGCGTCATGAAAGGCTCTGGGTTTACTGACGTGTTTGGTAAACCAACGCTGCACCGGGAAGAGCATTCAATTCGGCCAAGAGTAAGCCCAATGTCAAGTTATGACTCTGTAAAAAGCTTTTTAAATGGAATCGTTCATCGCGCTGATCACCACGCCCATGATGTGGAGCGCGCCGATGTTCCGCAGACTCAGACAGGCAGAATGCAGGATGACCGGGTTAATGTAACACCGGAAAATGGCGCCAACCTTCAGGCGTTGGGTCATGATGATGACATGCCCCACATCCCAGGCGAGTTTCCCCGTGCACCTCAGCAAGCCCATGTACGCATTCCGCGAGCGGGCGAACTGGCAGAACAGGGCTTTGAAGACATCCCACTGCATGACAGTCCCCAGCACAAAAACCCTGCAGGCGCGGTCCCTGGTGATGGCTATCGCGTATCGGGCGCCAATAGCCAGCGCAGCGGTGTCTCTGGCAACCAGCCCACCAATGAGTCTCAAGCGCTGGTAAAGAAGCAGCCCTTCTTTAAGCGTACTGACATTGCAGCCGCCGTAGGCCAGTTTCAAAGCCGTGAGTTTCTTGAAAACGAACGTCGTGCGGTTCACTTACCCGCATTCAGCAAGAGCGTGAAAGAGCTTCACGACAAGATTAACAATATTAAGACTGACGCCAACTTCCCTGCCAGCAAGAAGAAAGAGCTACTAAAGCTTACTGAAGCGCTGGAGAAAAAGATCCACCGTGTCCAAACCGACCGCACCGCCAGCTACAGAACAGCAGCGGCGATTGCCTTTGGTGTTGCCAACGTCGGCTTAGCACTGATAACCCTGCTGACGTCCGCTGAACATAAGAACAACCAGTATCTGTCGATGCTGATTGCTGGCTACTCAAAAACCATGTTCATGATGGCAGGCCTGGTCATGGGTCAGACGCCGGATATTCGCTCTTTCGGTGAGCAAATTCGCGAGCGTCACGTACCCTACCTGCCACCTAACCTCCCTTATACTGCCAGCGCCTATAACGAGAAGGTGAAGCAGTTTGAACATGATAAGGAGTGGGGTTTCCACGGTATCGCCGCAGCCTTCACGCTGGCAATCTTTGTGATGTCTTCTGCACCGCACCTTTTCACAGGGCCGATGCACAAGCTGAACAATAAGCTGACTGACTTTATGGCCAGCAAATCCACTGGCGATGACGAAGCACAGCTGGAAACCTGGACTGATCAAACCTCTGAAGATGTTCAGGCCATGCTCGATAACATCGATGGCCATCTGAATGACTTTGGTGATCGTCGTAATGACTTCACCAACAAGGGTAAGCAGGTCAGCGATGGCCTGAACGTTCAGCTGAACGAAATTGATGAGGCTGCTCACAACCTTGAGCACGCGGTCAAAACCCAGATCAATGGCGGCGAAGAAACCGCTATCGCCAAGCAGCCCAACAAGGATCTGGCCATCAAAATGGTCTTTACCTGTATAGCAGGCGCACTGTGTCTGGGCTCCGCGGCCACCTATTATGATGAACCTGCCGGTCTCATTGACCTTGGCATGGATGCAGGCCTGGTCATTTATGAAATGTCCAAAACCGCGCGCAACCCCAATGAGAACGCACAGCAGTCGGCAGCAAAATTTGCCAGTTACTCAGGCCTTTCCCCCTTCCTGTTGCCCCATGGCATCATCAACAAGATGACCCATTTCACCGACTCAAAAGTCGGCCTGGCACTGGGTATCGTGGCACTCACCGCCTGTAACCTGACCTTGCCACGCCCTGGCGGGGAGATGCTGGCGAATGGCATTCTGCGCTTATTGAATGTTTTGAAAGGCGCCAAGGCCGAGCCTGATCTGGAGAGTCTGGCCGGCAACAGCAGCACCTCCAGCCTGACAAGTAATGGCTCCTACGGCCCACTGGGTGCAGGCATCAACGCCGGCCCTGACATTCCTGATGATGAGCGGGTCGTCGAGCTGACGGATGAAGAAGCCTTTATGCTGGAGAATCATCCGGAGCTGGCCAACATGAACCCTGCGGATCGCTTCCAGGAAGTTACCGACGATGAAGAAGCGGCCCTTGTTGCTGAGAACAACCGCCGTCCAGGACAGATGGAGATGATCGAAGAGGAATCTGAGCCTGCTACCTCTGCCCCTCAGACGCCACTTTCTGAGACTGCTCCTCCTATCTCGAAAGAACTGCAAGATACCAAGTCGGTGGGTGATGATGCTTCCGTCACCACGATTGATGACACTCCGATGTCAGAGACCGCCAGCACCACCGGTGAAGATGAAATCGCCAGCACTGGCTCTGAGTATCATCTGGAAGATGTGCTGCGTAACTATCAAAATCTGCCAGAGGAACTCACGGGGCTTAACTCCGATGCGCCGCTCACGCCCTCACGCGAAGAAGCCGCCTCTTTTGCTGGCAACAGTCAGCCTTCCACGCCCGGCGAAGCTCCTAACCTTTCCGGCCGTGCAGCCGCTCACCTGAGCAACTTCCAGAATCTGGTGAACTTTAACCAGTCACAGCAGATTCGCAGCCAGCTGGAGATGATGGAAGACCAGGCGCCCGACCCTGTACATTTTGATGACAGCATCGAAACGATTCAGGTGAGCGGCAACGATGACAGCACCGCCAGCAATCAGCTGCGCGCGCCCAAGCATCCTGATAACCGTCATTTGATGCAGGGTCATCGACAACACCTGCATGCCGCTCAGGACCGCGAAGCCTACGACACCATGCGCAAGCTGCAGTCGGAAGGCACTCCGAGCGAGCAGGCACCCAGCGAATCCGAATACAGCCAGATCTCTGAAGAGGTGGCCAGTAATGTTTCTGAGTCCGTCTACGGTGATGACGTAACCGAGATTGATGGCCTGTCAGAAGATAACTACACCCCGGGTGTCGCTTACTCCTTACCTGACGATCACCGTTTTGATGACGACGAAACGATTCAGGATCTGAATAGCCGTTTTGAAGAGATGGGTGGACAACTGTTCAGAACAGACTCCAACGTGAGCCATGATCCAGCGGATGAAAACTTCGATCTGGAAAGTCTGATGGCCGAGTCCTTTGAAGGCGATAGCGTTGATGCCGACTTTAGCCACTTCTCACCGCAGAATACGCCGCGTGCGACACCCGCAAATTCTGTCGCGGGCACGCCTACCGATGAGCTCACCGCTTTCAATCTGACCACAGACCCTGCCGACCTGGGCACGTCAATTGATGATGTCTTTGAAGGCTTTGACAGCATCGGCTCCAACCTTGATCTGTCACTTGACCCATCCATCAGCGCTGGTGCCACCACCCGTCAGGCAGCTCCGGTGACAACGGTTCAGGCGTCCTCGAGCTCCTCGGCGACCCCACAGATTGCCCCGGTACAAGTCAGCACGACCAGTGATGATGACGATGATGTTCTAGCCCTGTGGCTAAATGCTGATACCGCACTTAACTCACAATCAGGCAATAACCGCGGACAAGGAGAAAACTCGTGAGCAAAGTGACACCCCGCGAGTTTGACGCGCTGATGAATGAACTCTGGACTCGTCTTGGCATTAAGTCCTTTGACAAGAAGTCAGCGTCTTACCGCCTCGAGTTTGATGATGAAGATCCAATTTATCTGGTCAGCCGTGATCAGGGTTGGGTCGATATGATTGCGGCTGCCGGCACTCTCAGCAAAGACAGCAAAGCTCTGAGCGTCATGGATCTGCTGGTGTTACAACGTCAGCAAGCCGCCGGCCTTCAGTTCGTCATCGGTTTTGAAAAGGACAATGAGAAGCTCTCAGTGCGAACCAGCTTCCGGCTGATGGACTTTAAAGCAGACGATGTCGTGGAGCTGATCCAAAAGCTGCGCGGTTTTGTGGTTAAAGTGAAGGAAGTCGCCGAGAAAGGGCCGCAAGCAACTCGCCCGGGAAACGGCATGCCGGGGCTTAACAGCTTCCGGGGATTGCAAAACCTCTGATTCGGCAGCAAGGTTAACAGCAGACATTTTCACAAGGCCTCTTTTCGAGGCCTTGTTAGTTTCAGGCTCTTTTTTGGAGACGTGTCACCATGCTTGAGTTACGCCCCGTGTGCGAGCATTGCGCCAAAACCTTGCCACCAGACAGCCTTGAAGCGCGTATCTGCTCCTTTGAATGCACTTTTTGCAGCCAATGCGCTGAGCATCTGCTGGCCAATGTCTGCCCCAACTGCGGCGGCGGCTTTACCCCTCGCCCCATCAGGCCGCAGGTTGATCGCGTTGGTGGCAATTCCCTTGATCAGTACCCGGCAACCACAGAAGTGAAGCATCGGCCTGTTAACCTGAGTGCACATCAGCAACGTGTTGCGAAACTTGGGAATATTCCACCCCACCGCCGCTAGCACGAGAGGATTCGTAACCGTGCAGAACGAAACAACGTGAGCGAATACAGGGCACTTTCAGACCCGCTTGTCCGGGAAACCCCACTCCCAGACACGTCAGTACTGAGCGCCTAAGCGGAAAGCAGTCACTAAACCAGGAATGACTAAAGATGGCACGAAAATCGCTTATCTTCGGATAAGAACCTGTGTTCTGAATAGCTACAAGCCAGTATTCTGTTGTTTCAACTCGACCGGATACTGGCTTTTTTTATTTCACAGCCAAGCCTTCGGTGATGGATTTATTGCCAGAGGCTGCCGCAGCAACTACACCTGAATAAAGGCGACCCAGGCAGCTACAAGCACTATTCAGTCCTTCAACTTGCTTTGCGCTTAACCAGATTCAGCTTCCAGCGACGCTATCGCCGATGACGAGGAGCCAGCCATGAAGTGGGTGACAATCGCACAATTCCTGTATCCCTATGAGGCCTACATCGCCAGGGCTCGACTGGAGGAAGCAGGCATTCCAACCTTTCTGGCCGATGAACACACCATCAGCACTCACTGGATCTACTCTCAGGCCATGGGTGGCATTCGCTTGCAAGTCTCGCCTGAACATGAAAACAGCGCGCGACAGCTCCTGGAAGATGCCGCTCCCGTCACCGCGCTGGATAACGTCTTTAGTCAGCATGCCTGCCCTCATTGCGGAAGTGGTGAATGTCACCCGGCATTCAGGCTGTCAGTGCTGGCTGAAATGAGTTATTTGCTAATTAGCTGGCCACAGCCCTCACCCATTAGCGGGCTCGAATGCGGTGACTGCGGATTTTTCTGGGAAGAGTCGGAAGCCGCTGAAAACAGCTAAGCGCCGCGGATCAGACATCCATCAAAAAGAGAGATTAACAGATAGCCTAAAGAGCGAAACCTAATGCGCCTTAAGGCTTGGCAGTGCAGGTATCAACATCTATTAGCGTCGAGCGGCCGGTTTCGCCGAGGTGAAAGCGCAACGTCCCGGATTCTTCTCCTGCCTCGACACTTTGAATGTCGCTTAAGTCTGGTGTACAGGGACGTTTAGAGTCAGGAACCACAATACACACGGGTCCCAGCCAACTGCCGGAGCTTTGCTTGTTGTACAGGAAGATCTCATAGCCACCAACATGCTTCTGAGTCGACTGAACATCAGGGGTACATACACGACCTGGAGAGGCGGATGAAGGCAAGCCATATCCCGAAGGCGCAGCAGCAAACACCTGACCACCCGAAACCATCAGCACAGAGGCAGCGGCGCTTATCATCACGCGCAGCAATGTTTGGCGGTAAGTTGGTTGGCGAGATGAAACGACAGAACGAGACTTCAACAACATTGGATTACCCTTTACTACGTCTTGCAGGACGTGCCCACGCGTCACATGCTCTGCCTGGTTATTGAGTCACCGAAAGCCGTATACGGTTCCGTCACTGGTACTCAGGCAATTTCATGCTGACGCTGGGTCTCCAGCTCTTCCTGAACCCAGTCGACAAACTGCTGAATCAGCTTGATACGTCGCTTACGTTCAGGGATCAGTAGATGGTAACCGAACTCACTGGTCGCCTTCTGCGCCGTGAGACGACAAAGAATCCCCGAATTAACCAATTCGTCGGTCAAATAGCGCCAACCGATAGCGACCCCCTGCCCGGCAATCGCTGCCTGGATCAGCAGAGTGTAATTATCAAAGCTGAGAGTGGCATCCTTCAGAGGCTGACGAACCCCCAGGCGCGGCAGCAGGGTTTGCCAGGTAAACCAGTCGGCATTAATCCCTGGCTGGAGGTGTAAAAGTGGCAACTGCCGAAGCTCCTCCGGTGTTCTTTGCACCCCTTCATTAAGAAATCTGGGGCTACTGACCGGATAGACTTCTTCTTTAAACAGGCAGGCTCCATCGGCGTTCTTGCTGCGACCATCGCCGAACACGATGGCAACATCCACATCCGGACGAATCGCCACGCGATTACGCTCCGACGTGATCAGGTTGACATCAGTCTCAGGATAGCGCTGCTGAAAGCGCATCATTCTTGGCATAAGCCAATAAGCGGCGAAGGCAAAGTCAGTGGCGATATTCAACACCTCATGCTGACCCATTCGCCGAACCGCCTCAAGCCCTTCAGCGAGATAGCCAAAACCCTGTGTCGTAGACTCAAAGAGCTGTCGCCCGGCTTCTGTCAGCAAAATCCCCCGGTACACCCGGTCAAAGAGCCGCACTTCCAGCTCCTGCTCAAGCCTTCGGATCTGCTGACTGACCGCTGGCTGGGTCATGCCCAACTCGGTCGCACAGCTGGTAAAGCTGCCCAGACGCGCTGAACTTTCAAAGACACGCAATAGCTCAACCGAGCTGATGGGTATCGAATTACCCCGCTGTTCGCTCATACCGGGAATCCCATGCTGCCAGACCTCATCCATAAGCTGTGCTTATCTTAGTTATAGATCTCAGCCAGTTTACGCGACCGGCCAGAAAGTGAAAGGATGAAAAAAGAGCGAACCATTCACTCCACAGGTACAGGAAGCAACACCTTATGGAAACACCGAATATTCTTTTCATCATGGCCGACCAGATGGCTGCGCCCATTCTCCCCCTGTACAGTGACTCTGTTGTAAAAACGCCCAATCTTTCAGCACTGGCTGAGCAAAGCGTGATTTTCGACTCCGCTTACTGCAACAGCCCACTCTGCGCACCATCGCGCTTTACCCTGATGTCAGGCCTGCTGCCTTCAAAAATTCGAGGCTTTGATAATGCCGCCGAGTTTCCGGCAGACACTCCAACCTTTGCACATTACCTGCGCTCCGCGGGCTATAAGACGGCCTTATCCGGCAAGATGCATTTCTGCGGACCTGATCAGCTTCACGGTTTTGAAGAACGTTTGACCAGTGATATTTACCCCGCCGACTTTGGCTGGGCGGTTGACTGGGATCACGCCGATGATCGCCCCACCTGGTATCACAATATGTCCTCCGTGACTCAGGCCGGTCCCTCCGTACGCACCAACCAGCTCGACTTTGATGAAGAAACCGTCTTCAAAGCGCGCCAATACCTGTACGACCATGCACGCAGTAATGACAAACGTCCGTTCTGCCTGACCGTATCCATGACCCATCCCCATGACCCCTATACCATCACCAAGGAGTTCTGGGATCTGTACGAAGATGTGGATATTCCACTGCCTGAGAATATTCCTGCACAGGACAGCCTGGACCCACAGTCCCAGCGCCTGCTGAAGGTCTATGACCTGTGGAATAACCCAATGAAGGAAGAAGATATCCGCCGTGCCCGGCGCGCCTACTTTGGCTCGATCAGCTATGTGGACAGCAAAATTGGCGAGCTTTTGAAAACCCTGAAAGACTGCGAGCTGGATGACAACACCATTATCGTCTTCTCCGGTGATCACGGTGACATGCTCGGCGAGAAAGGCATGTGGTACAAAATGAGCTGGTTCGAGATGTCCTCTCGCGTACCAATGCTGGTAAAAATGCCAGGCGCCAAGCCTGGCCGCGTCAGTAGCAGCGTTTCCACGATGGATTTACTGCCCACGTTCGCTGAAATGGCGGGGGTTCCATTGGCCCAGGGCCTGCCGATGGATGGTCGCAGCCTGATGCCGCATCTGAGCGGTGTGGGTGGGCACGATGAAGTCTTTGGCGAATACATGGGCGAAGGCACCACCAGTCCGATGATGATGATTCGCCGTGGCCCACTGAAATTTATCTACTCCGAGCAGGATCCCTGCATGCTGTTTGACCTGTCAGTGGATCCGAAAGAAAGCAACAACGTGGTGAATCATCCGGATTACCAACAAGCCGCGACCGAGCTGCTTGAGGAAGCCCGCAAGAAATGGGACATTCCTGCGATCACGGAAGATGTATTGCAGAGCCAGCGCCGCCGCCGTTTTGTGGCTGCCGCCAATGCCAAAGGCAAGATCACCTCCTGGGATCACCAACCCATGGTCGATGCCTCCGAGCAATACATGCGTAATCACATCGACCTGGATGATCTGGAGAAGCGTGCTCGCTTCCCGCAGGTCTGAGACAGGTTATAACGCTTTACCGAGCCGCCCTCGGGCGGTTCACCCAAGGAAAGGCACCGCCCGCAGGCAGTCGCCAAGACCAGAGAACTTGTGCAGGACGAACCATAAGGAAGCGTAGATGACTCTGAAACTCACCGCCCTTTCACGGGCTTTGATTCTCACCCAGGCAGTTGTGCTTGGCGGCCTAAGTCTCAATGCCCAGGCAGCGGACTGCGATAGCGTCAATCTCGCCGACCCTGGTTGGAGTGACAGCAACGTCACAACCACCACAACCAAACTACTGCTGGATTCTCTGGGCTACGACGCCAAGGTCACCATGCTGTCGGTACCGGTGAGCTACGAGAGTCTGGCCAATGGCCAGATGGATGCCTTCCTGGGTAACTGGATGCCTGCGCAGCAGAAATTCCACGACAAGTACGTTGCCAGCGGCAAAGTCGAAGAGCTGAGCAAAAACCTGCACGGCACCGAGTTCACTCTGGCCGTCCCCAAGTACGTTTACGATGGTGGCGTCAAAACCTTTGACGATCTGGCCAAGCACAAGGATGAGTTCGGCGAAAAGCTTTACGGCATTGAGCCGGGCGCGCCTGCCAACCAGTCGCTGCAAACCATGATCGACAATAACGAATACGGTCTGGGTGGCTGGTCACTGGTGGAGTCCGGTGAACAGGCCATGCTGTCTGAAGTGAAGCGTGCAGTGCAGCGCAAGAAAGCGATTGTGTTCCTGGGCTGGACTCCCCACCCGATGAACGTCAATTTTGACCTGGCCTACCTGAGCGGTGGTGATAAGTACTTCGGCTCAACCGGTGATGTTTTCACCCTGACCCGCAAAGGCCTGAAAGAAAGCTGCCCGAACGTCACCCAGCTGCTGAGCAACATGGCCTTTACCCTGAAAATGGAAAATACCGTGATGACTCAGGTGCTGGAGCAAAATGCTGACGTGAATGATGCAGTGAAAGCCTGGATCAAGGCGAACCCGGATTCACTGGATACCTGGCTGAAAGGCGTGACCACCAAAGATGGCGCAAGCGGCGAAGAGGCCGTGAAGAAAGCGTTGCTGTAACCCCTGCCTTCACTACAAGTTTTACAGTTCCACCCCACCCTGCGTGCTCCGGCCGCAGGGTTTTTCTTTATCAACCTCACGGATGATGAGTCAGACAGCAACACCATTCAGTGTCTGCACTATCCCCAAAAAGATTCCGGCGCCCACAGGAATCAACGCATCCGGGAAGTCGTAGTCGGGGTTGTGCAACTGCGGACAATGCTCGCCCGAGCCGAGGGCAAACATCGCACCGTCTTTGGCCCATTCAGTGAAGATGCCAAAGTCTTCTGACCAGCGAAAACCGACTTCGGGTTGCTCGACCTCAATCCCCTGAGACTCACAGGACTGCACCACCAATTCGGCACCTTTCTCTGAGTTAACACTGGCCCGGAAAACATCCTGCCATTCAATTTCGACGGCCAGTCCGTGCTGCTCAGCCTGAGCACCCGCCATGGCCATGGCTTCTGCCACCAGATAATCCATCGCTTCGTTGGTTTCGGTGCGAAGGGTTGCCATCACCACCGCCTCTCCGGGCGAGGTGCCAAAGGCGATTTCCCCCAGATTGGCATGAATCAACGTGACCAGATTAAAGCCGGACAAACTCTTGGGTAAGCCTTCCAGCCCCTGAATCAGGGAGGCCATCGCCTGCGCCGGGGAGCGTCCGTTTTCGGGGTGCGCCGCATGGGAGGTCTTGCCCTGCAGGCGGATGATCATGCCGCGTGAGGCGCAGTTAAAGCTGCCTGCTTTGACCTTCACTTTGCCAAGAGGCATCCCCGGCACGTTATGAAGCGCAAAGGCATAGTCCGGCTGGTAAGGATGCAAACGCGGGTCCTGCACCATAGCCACAGCGCCGGCACCGGTTTCCTCCGCGCTTTGAAAAACCAACACCACCCGCCCTTTGGCTGGCCGATGTTGTGAAAGATGGTTACCCAGCGCCATGACCATGGTCATATGGCCATCATGACCGCACAGGTGAGCAACGCCCGGAATCGTGGACGCATGAGGGTGCTGCGGCAGTTCAAGAATCGGCAAGGCATCCAGTTCACAACGAATCAGCGTGGTCGGACCGGCCTCTTTGCCGGCAAAGACCGCCAGCATGCTGGTGCCCTCCACCTCTCCTATACCGCCCAACCCCGTCAGGAACTCATCGGGCTGCCAGCGCTGAATCACACTTGCCAGCGCCTGCGCCGTACGATGCTCCTCACCTGAAAGCTCCGGAAACTGATGCAGTGTCTGACGAAAACATGCCCAGTAGGCATCATCAAGGGAATAAGGAGAGGCAGCGTTCTGAAGCAGGGAAACATCCGACATGACAGGTTCACCAGACAAATAACAGAGAATGCGGGAATGGACCCATGCTAGGAGCTTGAGGGTAGGATTGCCAGCCTCGTCAAACAGGTTCCAGCCCTGCGCGCCAGAGACAGAAAAGCCGGCATAGCTCGCAGGTAGAGTTAGCCGGCTTGTTAATGATGCCTCTGCTTATACGGTGATGGGGTGCAGATACACCAGGCTCAACACCAATGCCATCAGCATCGACAGCAACGTTGAGCCCATAATAATGGCCGCAACTTCATCCCTCGGGCCACCATACTGGCTGGCGAGAATATAGGTAATCACCGCCACCGGCATGGCAGATTGCAACACCAGCGTATGCGCCACCAGAGGGTCCAGCCCCAGCAGCTGCGCAACCAACAAGGCCACACCGGTTCCCAGCAGCACCCGGGCCAGCGACATACCGCCGATCAGTTTGAGATTAGCCATATTGCGAAGATCAATGGTCGCCAGTGAGCGACCCAGAAGCAGCAGCATGATGGGCAGCGTCATACCGGAAAGCAGATCCAGCGTGCGGGTGATCGCCACCGGGGTCGGGATTCCAAGAGCGATCCACAGGCCACCCAATACCAGCGCAATAATGGAGGGGTTGAGCAGAATTTTCTTCGGTGAGAACGCACCGGACATCACCCACACCCCTAGCGTGAAATGGCTGATCTGCACCACGGTTGAAATCACCACTGCATGGATCAGCGCCTTATCACCCAACAGCGCTACGACCAGCGGAATCCCCAGATTGCCGGTATTGGGGTTCACTAACAGGGAGAGATACCAACGAATCTCAATGCCCAGCAGTTTCATGACACCTGCCGCTACCGTGGCGCTGATGACCAGCACCAGCACAATCGCCGCGACGGTGTGGCTCATGGCCATGATGCCCGAGTCCATTTTCACCAGCGCATGGAGAATCAGACAAGGCAGGCCAATCCTGGTCACCAGTTCAGGCAAAGCGGGATTATTGAGCAGCGTTGTCTTGCGGGCGAGCCAGGCCCCCAACCCGGCGCAGATCAGCACCGGCACGATGGCCTGAATAAAGGGTAAAAGCATTTGCCGCTTCCTTGACCAACTGGACAGATTTTCGCCGACTGCCATAATGGCAGGCCGACACCTTATCTCACGACACCGCACGGGTATCTGCTTATGACACTAGTTGCCGTCGATTATCAGGCTGACGACGCACCGCAACGTTTTGTGGAGTCGCTTCGTGCGACCGGGTTTGGCGTGCTGCGCAACCACCCGCTGGATCAGTCTCGCGTTGAGTCTGTTTATCGCCACTGGCAGGCTTTTTTTGATAGCGCGGCCAAAGAAGACTGGCTCTATAACAAGGGCACTCAGGATGGCTTTTTCCCATCCCGCGTATCTGAAACCGCCAAGGGCTTCAGCCTTAAAGACATCAAGGAATACTTCCACTACTACCCTTGGGGCCAGTGTCCTGACGAGCTAAAAGCCGAGCTTCAGGCCTATTACGATGACGCCACGGCGCTCGCGGCAGAACTGCTCAGCTGGGTACAGGAGTATTCTCCTTCTGAAGTCAGTGCGCTCTATCGAGAACCTTTGAGCCACATGATTCAGGATAGCAACCAAACCCTGCTGCGCGTATTACATTACCCGCCGTTACAAGGTAATGAAGCCCCCGGCGCGATTCGTGCGGCAGCTCATGAAGACATCAACCTGCTGACCATTCTGCCTGCCGCCAACGAGCCGGGCCTTCAGGTCAAGGCCAAAACCGGCGAGTGGATGGATGTTCCCAGCGACTTCGGCAACCTGATCGTCAATATCGGCGACATGCTACAGGAAGCCTCCGGCGGATATTTCCCCTCCACCAGCCATCGTGTCATTAACCCTGAGGGGGCGGACATGAGCAAATCCCGCATCTCTCTGCCATTGTTTCTGCACCCTCGCCCGGATGTGGTGCTGTCGGATCGCCACACTGCGGGCAGCTATCTTCAGGAACGCCTGCGCGAGCTTGGCGTTATCTGAGCCCGGGTCGCTGAAAGTTGGGTCATCGTACTGGCTGCCGACATCCGGTAGTCAGTATTGATTGGCAAAGCGTTAATTTAAACGCGTGATTGAATACTTGTCAGCCCCCGCCTGAAAAAAGTCTCTCCCTGCACTTTCGCCAATCCTCCTGCGTGCGCATTGTTATACCGTGTCATGCAAATTCGCTCTGTATTCTTCGCCGCTCGTGTCAGTATTCCTGAAGATACTGGCTGCGCTACCTCTGCCTCACTCTGGTTTCACTATCGTGTTATCAGCAGGCACTCCGGGCCAATGAGCCATGGTAGCGCTACCACTCTGTACCCAACTTTTGCCTGCCACTTGAAGGATCAGATCAACAGGATGAATCACGCTCAACGGCGCCTTTCTCAGCTATCTGGCACTCTGCTCATCGCTTCACCGCGAATGACCTGGCGTACAGGCAGAATAAAACTCTCAGGCCTGACCTTGCTCGGCTTGCTGCTCGCAGGCTGTGCCGCCGGGCCGGATTTTAAAAAGCCGGATGCTCCCGACATCAGCAACCTCAGCCGCGCGCCTTACACGGACACGGTCAGTGCAGACCACGGCAAAGATGCGGTGGCGGCAAGCGCCGCGCAAAAGCTTGATCCGGCCACTTTCCTCTCCAGTACCTGGTGGACCTCTTTTGACTCCGCCGAGCTTGACCAGTTGGTGCGTGAAGCCCTGACCGCCAACCCGGATCTTGCGGCCACCCGCGCCACCCTGACCCAGGCCAGTGAGAATGTACTGGCCGCACGCGGCGCACTCTTTCCGATTGTGAGTGCTGGTCTCGATGCCCAGCGTCAACAAACCAGTGGCAGCGATGCCCGCATCTACAACACCGTCGGCGCCTCGGTGGATGTGAGCTACAACCTGGATATTGCCGGTGGCAACCGCCGTGCGCTGGAAGCTTTGCAGGCCAGTGCCGAAGCTCAGCGTTTTGAGCTGGAAGCGGCGTACCAGAGCCTCGCGGGCAATGTCGTTAACAGCGCGATTACCGCGGCGGCCTACCGAGAGCAAATCAAAGCCACCGAAGACATTCTTACTCTGCAGCAATCCTTGCTGGAAATTCTCGAAACCCAGTTTGAGTTTGGCAGCATCTCGCAGGCGGAAGTTGAATCCCAGCGTGCCTCCATTGCCGCGACACGAGCCAGCTTGCCGCCGATTCAGAAGTCACTAGCACTGACTCATAACCAACTGGCAATCTACCTCGGGCGCTTCCCCTCTGAGCTCAGTAACACCGGCTTTAGTCTGGATAACCTCAAGCTCCCGCAAGCGCTGCCTATCAGCGTTCCTGCAGATATCGTCCGCCAGCGTCCGGATATTCGCTCCGCCGAAGCAACGCTGCATCAGGCCGCCGCACAAGTGGGTGTCGCCGCCGCAGATGAGCTACCGCAACTGACGCTGACCGGCAGCTATGGTCGTGACGGCAACAGCTTTGCTGACCTTTTTAACCCCGGCACCGTGGTGTGGAATCTGGCTTCCAGCCTGACCCAGCGCATCTTCAGCGGCGGCATCTACCGCCACCAGACCAAAGCGGCTGAAGCAGCCTTCGAGGCAGCAGGTGCCAATTATCGAAGCGTGGTACTCAGTGCCTTTCAGGATGTCGCTGACACCCTGGACGCCCTCAACTTTGATGCCCAGACCCTCAAAGCCCGTGTAGCTGCGGAACAGGCTGCAGACCGCAGCGTGACGATTGCCGAGGAGCAGTACCGTGCCGGTGGCGCTTCTTATTCCACATTGCTGGAAGCACAAAAGACCCTGCTAAGTGCACGAGTTAACCGCGTCGAGGCACAGGCGGCACGCCTTGCTGATACCGTGGCGCTCTACCAGGCATTGGGCGGCGGTTGGTGGAACCGCGAAGGAGCGACGGAGGATCAGCCTTCGACGCCTGACGCAGATCAGCCAGCCGACACCGATACCACTCCAACACCCTGAACCAATAATCATCGGCGCCGGAGGCCTTGATGCCAGCGCCAGTGAATCGCCAGCCGAAGATAACGGCTGAGCCATCCTGACTGACCGTGATGATGAACTGAGACGATGAAAAAACTACTGCTATGGATTGTGATTCTGCTTGTCGGGCTGGGCCTTTATTACGGTTATCAGCAGCAGTCGAAGGCACCGGCCGGTGCGGCCAAAAAATCAGCGGCACCGGTCAGGGTTGGCGTGGTTTCCCGTCAGGACATGCCGCTGGAGTACTCAACCTTCAGCCATGTTCAGGCGTCACAGAGCGTCGATATTCTTCCCCGTGTTGATGGCCAGATCAGTGCAATCAACGTCAAGGACGGTCAGTCGGTCAGGAAAGACCAGGTACTGTTCGAGCTGGATGACCGCGCGCTCAAGGCCGAACTGGCACAGGCTAAAGCCTCTCTGGCGGGCAATCAGGCGTCACTTAAAGGCGCCCGTCTGACACTGGAACGGCAACAGGCCATGTATGCCCGCAAGGCATCCAGCCAGCAGAATCTGGAAGATGCGCGCACTGCGGTGCTGAGCTACGAAGCTGCGGTGGCGGCAGACCAGGCGGCGCTGTCACTGGCGCAGACGCAACTTTCCTACACTCAGGTCAAGGCGCCCTTCGATGGTGTGCTGGGTAATATCAGCGTGGATATCGGCAGTACCGTTCGTAGTTCTGCGACCACTGCGCTGGTCACCCTGAAAAGTATTACGCCGGTGCAGGTGATGTTTGCCCTGCCAGAGCGTTATTTCGCCACCCTGAGTGAATCCCTGAGCCAGGGCGAAGTGCCCGTTGGCCTGACCCTGAAGAACAGCACCGGCAGCCAGACCTTTTCCGGCAAGGTGCTGTATATCGATAACAGCATCGACAGTACCTCCGGCACCCTGCCGGTGTATGCAGAATTTGCCAATGATGATCGCCGCCTCTGGCCCGGCCAGTTCGCTGAAGTCACCTTGCAGCTGGCGATGCAAAAAAATGTGGTCACCGCACCGCAGGTTGCCCTGAAAGATGGCCCGGAATCCATGTACGCCTTTGTGCTGCAGGATGACAACACCGTGCGCCAGACCGATATCACGCTGGACCGTATTGCCGGAGACACTGCCATCGTCAGCAAGGGACTCAACCCCGGTGACAAGGTGATTACCCAGGGGCTGATCAGCCTTCGCAATGGCAGCAAGGTGCGGATTATTGAAGATAGCGATGCATCATCCGCCAGCAGCAATAAGACCAAGGCTAATGCCAGCACTGAGGCCACTGCACCATGAACCTGTCTGAGCTGTGTATCCGCCGACCGGTCATGACGGTCCTGCTCATGCTGAGCTTTGTGGTATTTGGTATTTTTGCCTACCGCAGCTTGCCGGTCTCGGCGCTGCCACAGGTGGAATACCCCACCATTAGCGTGAGCGCCAGCCTCTCCGGTGCCAGTCCTGAAACCATGGCTTCTTCCGTGGCAACGCCGCTGGAGAAAGAGTTTGCCACCATTGCGGGCATCACCAGTATTACGTCCTCCAGCACTCAGGGCTCGACCAGCATCGTGCTGGAGTTTGACCTCTCCCGCGATATCGACTCTGCGGCGATGGATGTGCAAACCGCCATCAGTCAGGCCCAGCGCAGTCTGCCGGATGAGATGACCTCCACCCCAAGCTATCGCAAAGCCAACCCCGCTGACCGCCCTGTTCTGCTGATCGCCCTGCGCTCGGATATTATTCCGCTGACCCAGCTGGATGATCTGGCCGAAGGCATGATCTCCGAGCGCCTTGCGACCCTGAATGGCATCTCGGAAGTCGATGTTTTCGGTAGCCGCAAATATGCAGTTCGTATCACCGCTGACCCGCAAAAACTCGCCGCGCTGGGCCTAAGTCTGGCGGATCTGAACAGTGCGGTATCAGCCGCTAACTCTAACTCCCCGTTGGGAACAGTTGAAGGAAATCAAACCAGCCTGACCCTGGAAGCCTCCGGCCAGCTCACCAATGCCGAAGCCTTCAAGAAGGTGATTATCGCGACGGTGAATGGTCACCCTGTGCGTCTGGCCGATGTGGCCAACGTCCGCGACAGTATCGAGAACGAGAAAGTCTCCAGCTCCTTTAACGGCAAAACCGCCATCGTTCTGGCGGTACGCAAGCAGTCGGACGCCAACACCCTGGCGGTTGTCGATGCCGTGCGCGCCGCCCTGCCCGGCCTGCAGGCCCAGCTACCCGCCGATGCCACACTGATTCCCTTTAACGATGGCTCCGTCTCCATTCGTGAGTCCGTACATGATGTCCAGCTGACCATGCTCGCCACCATCGTGCTGGTGGTGCTGGTGATCTTCCTGTTCCTGCGCAACCTCGCCATGACGGTGATTCCCGCCATCACCCTGCCGATTGCCCTGATCGGCACCTTTGCCGGAATGTGGCTGTTTGATTTCAGTCTGGACAACCTGTCCTTGCTGGCACTGACCCTCGCGGTTGGCTTTATCGTCGACGATGCCATCGTGGTGCTGGAAAACATCATGCGTCACGTAGAAAAAGGCGAGCATCCTTTTCGCGCGGCGATTCGTGGCGCCAAAGAGATCGGCTTCACCATTCTCTCCATGACCCTGTCGCTGATTGCGGTCTTTATTCCTGTACTCTTTATGGGCGGCATTATTGGCCGGCTCTTCCATGAGTTTGCCGTAGTCATGGCGTTATCGATTCTGATCTCAGGCTTTATCTCACTGACGCTGACGCCGATGATGTGCAGCCGGCTTAAGATCAAACACAACAGCCATTCTCAGGGACGCTTCTCCCGCAAAATTGAGAAAGGCTTCGATGCCGCGCTGAATTTCTATCGCCGCACCCTCCACGCGGTCATGAAGCGCCGTTTTCTGGTACTGCTCGCCACCCTTGGCAGCATCGTGATTTCCGGGCTGATGTTTGCCCATATCTCTAAAGGCTTTTTCCCCGAGGAAGATACCGGTCTGCTGTTTGCCACGACTGAAGCGCGCGAAGACATAGCCTTCCCGGCCATGGTCAAGCTGCAGGATCAGTTTCTGGATATCGTTCTGAAAGACCCGGCGCTGGCCACCGTTAACTCCAGCGTCGGCGCCAGCTCACGTAATACCTCCAACGAAGGGCGCATGTTTATCGCCCTCAAAAAAGACCGGGATGTCAGCTCGCGGGAGTTTATTCAGCGCGTACAGAAGCAGGCCGCGGATATCGCCGGTTTGCGGATCTTTATGCAACCCATCCAGAACCTGCGCATTGGCGGGCGCTCCTCCAAGAGCCAGTATCAGTACACCCTGCAAGGCTCTGATCTGAGCCAGCTCAATGCCTATGCACAGCAGCTGGAAAATACCCTGGCGCAAAATCCGCAAATGAGCGGCGTCACCAGTGACCTGAAAATTGCCAACCCACAGCTGCGTGTCGATATCGACCGCGATAAAGCCTCCAGCCTCGGTGTCAGCATTACCGATGTGCGAAGCCAGCTCTATTCGGCCTATGGCACGCGCCAGATAGGCACCATCTACACCGCCAGCGATGACTATCAGATCATCCTGGAGAGCCAGTACGATGCGCAGAACAGCCAGGCGTCACTGGATGGGCTGTATGTACCAAGTACCGCAGGCGGCTTGGTGCCACTTTCCGCGGTGGCCAGCCTGCACCGGGACACAGGACCACTGGAAGTGAACCATCAGGCCTCCATGGCGGCGGTGACGATTTCCTTTGATCTGGCGACAGGCTCTTCCCTCAGCGATGCGGTATCGATCATTGATCAGGCCAACCAGAACCTGAACATGCCTGCCTCTATCACTGGCAGCTTCGCGGGTACGGCGCAGGCTTTCCAGCAGTCCCAAAGCGACCAGCTGGTGCTGATCATCGCGGCACTGTTCGTGATTTACATCATTCTTGGCATTCTCTATGAGAGCTACTGGCACCCGATCACCATTCTCTCCGGCCTGCCCTCAGCGGCCATTGGTGCACTGGCGATTCTCTATGCCGCGCGGATGGATCTCACCGTTATCGCCATGATCGGCATCGTGATGCTGCTCGGAATCGTCAAGAAGAACGCCATCATGATGATCGACTTCGCCATTGAGCGGAGAAAAACACCGGGAGTGACTGCAGAAGAGGCGATTATCGAAGCCTGTCTACTGAGGTTCCGTCCCATTATGATGACGACGGTCGCGGCAATGATGGGCGCCCTGCCGATTGCCCTGGGTATCGGCGCCGGTGCTGAACTTCGACAGCCACTGGGTTTAACCGTGGTTGGCGGACTCTTTGTGTCCCAGTTGCTGACGCTCTATATCACCCCGGTGATTTACCTCTACCTCGACAAGATCGCCGAGCGCTTCAGCCACCAGAATCTCGACCCGGATCAACCAGGATTGCCCGAGGATACAAGCCAGGCAGGCCCGAGCGCCGGTCACTGAAGCCGCAGCAACCCTCCTGGGTGCGTCTGAACGCACTGAATCCAAAAAAAGCCTGTCCGACGACGGGCTTTTTTGCTTTCTTAGAAAGACGACGACTTACCCTTTGCCCGCAGCGCGACTACACGGCAATACTGCCGGCAACGTTGCGAGCACCATGCAAACCAAGGCGCCAGCCAGCACGCCACCGACTCACAGAGTGATCACGTTATGCAGATTATCCGCAGTAAGGAATTCACCGCCGAGCGCGCCTGGGGCGCACTTCCCATCGCCAACATGAACGGCATCACGACCCGACTGCACTGGACCGATCAGCCGTATAAATGGCACATCAACGATGGCGAAGAAGTGTTTGTGGTACTGGATGGTCAGGTGGCGATGTCTTACCGCCAGGACGGTGAAGAGCATACCGTCGAGCTGAATCCCGGAGATATTTTCTATGCCTCCGTCGGCACCGAGCACATTGCCAGTCCCATCGGTGCTGCCCGCATTCTGGTGATCGAAAAGGAAGGCAGTGTTTAAGCACTGCTGCCCAAGCCGTCTGACAAGGCAATCTCACTATCGCCTGTCGCTGGACGGGCTTTTATTGCCTGACGGGCTTTTTATTTCCTAACAGCCTGCTGAGTACGATCAGCTTGTTACAAACCCAGGGATCAGGGTAAAACGCCAGGGTTAGACCGACTCGGCCCCCTTTCCGCCAAGACTGCTGCCGATATGACCGCGTTATTCTTTAAATGTTTACTGGGCGCACTTGCCGTGCTGGTGATTGCGCTTCTCTCGAAAAGCAAAAGCTTCTTTATTTCCGGGCTGGTCCCGCTTTTTCCGACCTTTGCCCTGATCGCGCATTACATTGTTGGCACCGAGCGCTCAATGAATGACCTTCGCGTCACCGCCCTTTTCGGGCTGTACTCATTGATTCCCTACGCCGCCTATCTGCTGTCGGTTTACTTCTTCAGCTACAAATACAACCTCTTCTGGACGCTGACCCTCGCCACTCTCGTCTGGCTGATCTTTGCCCTGCTGCTTCTGCTGTCGTGGATAAAGTTTTATTCGGCCTGAATGCGAAAGAACGAGTCATAAAAAAAGCCTGTCACTGGACAGGCTTTTTTGTTTTCGCGATAAGACGGCGATCAGTAATCCATAACCACATCCGAGGTGGGTACGGAGCAGCAGGTGAGGATCATGCCGTCTTCCTCATCCTCATCGGTAATACCGCCGTTGTGGTTCATCTCCACATCACCCTGCAGCTTCTGCACCATACAGGTTCCGCAAATGCCCATACCGCAGGCCTTGGGAATATGCAGCCCCAGCTGGGCTGCGGCAGAGTGAACGGTTTCTCCGGGGGCAATACGCACGCTCTTGCCGGTTTTGGAGAACTCGACGGTGAAAAGTTCGCTGGCATCCAGCTCTTCCACCGCATCCTGTGCCTGTTTGGCCAGTTCGATTGCATCTTCTTTGGCATCCACCGGCGTCGCACCGAAGGACTCCTCATGATAGCGGCGCATGTCAAAGCCGTTGGCTTTGAGCATCGCTTTCACGGCTTTCATGTACGGCGTCGGGCCGCAGCAGAAGATCTCACGCTCCATGAAGTCCGGCGCCATCATGCGCATCTTGGCTTCATCGAGGAAACCACGGTAACCCGCCCAGCTGTCGCCGATGTTATAGCTTTCACAGATCAGGTTGATGGTGAAGTGACGCACGCGGGAGTCCATGTGGGTCAGTTCACGATGATAGATAATATCCTGCGGCGTACGGGCACTGTGGACGAAGATCACATCAGTGTTGGCGTTGGTATCAAACAGCCAGCGCGCCATGGACATGACCGGCGTAATCCCCACGCCGCCCGAGAGGAACAGTACCTTGTCCGCCGGGAAGTCGATGATGTTAAAGAGACCGACCGGGCCGTGCACCGGAATGGAGTCCCCTTCACGCAGATTATCGTGCAGCCAGTTGGACACCTTGCCGCCGGGCACTCGCTTCACAGTGATGGAGATACTGTAAGGCACAGACGGTGAACTGGAGATGGTGTAGGAACGCATCACGTTCACACCGTCAATTTCCAGCTCCAGAGTAATGAACTGGCCGGGCTTGAAGAAGAAGAACAGCGGCTGGTCTGCCATGAAGCAGAATGTCCGCACATCCCAGGTTTCCTGAATCACTTTGACGCAACGCAACAGATGGCGACCGTTGTTCCACATCTGGGTGTTCAGAGGAGAAATGAATTCATTGCTCATGGGGCATTCTCACATCAGCACCGGCTCATCGTGCGGCGCGCTGCATGGCATGTGATCATTACCTGCCTTGGTAATGACCGTCTATGGGCCGATTGTGATTTCTCCCTGCCCCAGCCATTTAGCTGATTGCGACATGGACGTATTCCCTGCCCCCAAAGCACGGTGATTGCTGGGCTGGGCTAGTCGCAAAAAAATCATTCCGGTGTCGCAATTAGCTAACTCAACCGTACCGCTGTGCAGCACAATCACTAACACAGACTGTGACCGCTGCCATAACAACACCTCCAGACGCCCTTCCCAGATCTGTCTTTCTCATTACGACACCCTGAACCGGCTTGAATGCCGCTACAGGCTGTGGGGAAAAGACGTCAGGAAGGTGGATATGGCCGGGGGGAGCGCACAGCGCTGGTACCGTGACGTTGCACCTATTGAGGTATGAGGAAACATTGATGAACCCGGAATTGACGTTGTTGGACGAAGATGCCCACCCTTCCAGCTCCCGCGATCGCCTCGCCTGCGATCTGCAGGAACGTGACCGCTTTTACTCCCTTCCCCAGAATTTTTACAACGACCCTCAATACCACCAGCACGATATGGAAGAGATCTTCTATAAAGAATGGCTGATGGTCGGCGTGGTCAGTGAGATCCCGAAAAAAGGCAACTACATCACGGTACAGGTGGGCGACAACCCTATTCTGGTCGTGCGTGGCGCAGGCGGTACCATTGAAGCGTTCTTCAACGTCTGTCGTCACCGTGGCTCACGCCTGTGTACCCAGCACCGCGGCAAAGTCGCCAAGCTGGTGTGCCCTTATCACAAGTGGGCTTATGAGCTGGACGGCAAACTGCTGTACGCAGGCAACGAAATGGGCGAAGACTTCGACAAGGAGAAATTCTCCCTGAAGAAAGTCCACGTGCGCACCGGCGGCGGCTTTATCTTCGTGTGTCTGGGCAAAGAGCCACCGGCGTTCGACAACTTCCTCAGCACGCTGGATGAGTACCTCGAACCTTACGATATGGAAAACACCAAAGTGGCGGTGGAAACCAATATCATCGAGAAAGCCAACTGGAAGCTGGTGCTGGAAAACAACCGCGAGTGCTATCACTGCGACGGTTCACACCCGGAATTGCTGCGCACCCTGCTGGAATGGGACGATACCAACGACCCTCGCGCGGATCAGGCATTTAAAGACCACGTAGCCGCCAAGGAGGCGGAATGGACGGCAGAAAGCATTCCCTTCAAGCATGCTTCAAGCGGCCTGCGTAACCGTATCGTGCGTATGCCTCTGGCCGAAGGCACCCTGTCCATGACGATGGACGGCAAGCAAGGCTCCCAGAAACTGATGGGGCGTATCAAAAACCCGGATCTTGGCTCCATGCGAATCCTGCACCTGCCCAACTCCTGGAACCACTGCATGGGTGATCACCTGATCACCTTCCGTGTGCTGCCACTTGGCCCACAGGAAACGCTGGTCACCACCAAATGGCTTGTGCACAAGGATGCCGTTGAAGGCGTGGATTACGACCCTGAAAACCTGCGTAAAGTCTGGGATGCCACCAACGATCAGGACCGTGTTCTGGCCGAGGAAAACCAGCAGGGCATCAACTCCATGGCTTATCAGCCCGGCCCCTACTCCAAAACCTACGAGTTCGGTGTTATCAACTTTATCGACTGGTACTGCGAGCGCATGTTGAACAACATGGGCAAGGAAGTCCCGGAAACTTACCGTCGCCTTAACAACGTGGATCTGGATCACTGATCCTTATCTTTCGGTATTAAAAAAGCGCCTTCGGGCGCTTTTTTTTATGGAGTCGGAATTGGCCTTTAAGCTGTCTCAATGAATACCGTTATTCAAAAGCCAAATACTCCTGATAGAAATATAACTCTCTGAAAAGAAACTTCGTTTTAGCACTCAGACTGGTATAGCGACTGGTGAAAGTTGGCGAAGACGCTACATTAAGGCCGATCTCTTTTGCCATCATTACCGCCCGCTTCATATGCAACGGATCACTAATGAGAATGGCTGAGTGAAGGTCATTGTTAACCAGTAACTGCCTGGCTTCCGTAAGGTTTTGCTGTGTCGTTGTCGAGACGGCTTCAGTCAGAATATCCGAACGCGGAACACCATGAGCCATAGCATATTGCTGGGCCACTGCAGACTCAGCATGGTCTTTACCGTTACCCACGCCGCCTGTGAACAGAATCTTCGCAATGATGCCCTGCTGATAGAGAGCAATTGCATGTTTAATGCGCTCCTCAAAGACCGGTGAAGGTTTATCTCCCCAGACGGCGGCTCCCAAAACGATACCGACCTCACTGCGAGGTGTCTCATTCACGTGGGAGAAAGTGACAATACTCAACGCCAGATAAGCTTCCAGCAGCACAAAAGCCACCGCCATAACAACGCCAAACTTTTTCATCGTCTTCCACATTGAAGTCGCAACATCCCTGCTGTCAGCTCTCACTTGAGCTATGTCTTATTCACTGTAATTAACGGCTATGCCCGAGGTACGCCCAGAAAGGCTTCGAAGCTCATTTAGCGTCTGGCCGATACTAACAGTCAGGTATGAAAATAGACGAGATGGGATTGTTCGATATTGAGGAGCGACCACCACGCAGGGTGATCGCTATACATCGGCAGGATAAGACTTAAACGCCGCCCAGACCGGGCACCAGAACCCGCTCAACGCCCTGGCAGACTTCAGGATGAAGAAGGTCACGCTTTGCCAGCAGAGCCTGGGCCAGCGCTTTCAGGCTGGTGCCACCGCTGCGGCGCTGCCATTCGAGAGCAGCATTGCAGTCTTCAATAACGCTGGCATTCTTGCCTAAAGGGATGCCGAGATCCTTTAACATGGCGTGGAAATCATCCTGGTCGATAAGATCGGCAATCATCATGGTGAAAGTCTCCTTAAGCGCAGTATTTCTCTTTGCACCAATCTAGATTTTCAGCCCCAAGGCATCAACACCTGAGAGGCGCGACGTCGCACAGACGCTGGCAGTGGTCGCATTTCTCAGGTGTTGGCGCATAACCTCAGAGCATAAAAAATATTGTCATCATCCTTTTATTTATTTGCCTCCCGCCATGCAAGACATTCCTCCAGATAAGCTCTTGCATCTGAAGAGAGTCTGGAAATTCCAGCAAGCCTTGCAAAATCAAGTACCGAATCATCGCTCTTATCCAAGGTATGCGCATTCATATCGTAGAGCCATGCAATCTCTGATCGAGAGATATCACGTAAATTTCGGTCCAGCTGATGAGCGTACTCTAGACGGGTTTTATAACTTCCCTTGCTCCAGGCAAAATCTACCCCCTCTTCTGAATGAATATCGACACTACCAAGAGCAAGGTTCACCTGTTCAGAAATTCGCCGCCCAGTACGTTGCCAACCATGCAGCCCGGATATTTTTCTACCGAGCGATGCCAGTGTAAGCGGCCCTTCAGCTCTCACCAGATGGTCGACAAGGCTCTCTAGCACTGGGATGTATGCAGCATCATAGAACTTATCAGGGTCTATTTCCGGCGGGGTTGTAGCAGGGACTCCATCAAATACGACACCGGCAATTAAAGGCGCACGGGAAGAGGCAACTTCCGGTTCATCAACCGCAACCTCGGTGTTGTACTGGAATTCTTCAGACTCAGACGCCTCCACAATATCATTCTGCCAAGGCTCGGTAATCTCGTTCTCCTCTGCTACTGTCGTATTACTAATCTCTTGCTCATAGTTGTCTTCGTTTGTTTGCTGGACAGCTTTTCGTTTTGCTCTGTCGCGCTCAAGCAACTCTTTCAAGCTTGAATCGAGCCGCTCAAGCAAAGCGGTGGAATTTTTAAACCAGTCAGTGGACCAAACTCGAAGAATATTCCAGCCCAATCCTTCCAGTACGGCCTGACGCACTTTATCCCTGTCTCTTGCCGTGGCGGAGCTGTGATAGGTTGCACCATCGCATTCAACCCCCGCGAGAAAAACACCCGCATGATCAGGATGCACAATACCTAAATCGATGCGGAATCCTGAGACACCTATTTGTGAACGCGCTTCCCACCCTCTCGCTTCCAGCGCCTCTTTTACTGATGCCTCAAAGGGACTTTCTACATCGCCTAAAGAACCTGAGTCCTGTGCTGCCAAGGCCACCGAACCACGCGCCGCAAAATCAAGGAAGTTCTTCAGGTGTTCAACACCCACCTTGTTAGTGCGTGTTAAATCAATTTCGTCGGCGTGAATAGACGCGAAAATATGCAGTTCCTGACGAGCACGCGTCACCGCGACATTAAGGCGTTTCTCTCCTCCGTCACCGTTAAGCGCACCAAAAGCCATTGAAAGCTTGCCCGCATGGTCATGCCCGAAAGTGATAGAAAACAGCATAACGTCACGCTCATCACCTTGAATGTTCTCAAGGTTTTTAACGATAACGGGTTCTTCGCGTGCATCTTCAAAGAACCATTCAAGCGCTGGATTTTTCCTACGTTCATCGTCCAGCAAATCGAGAATCAGCTCTTGCTGCTGGACGTTAAAGGTAATCACCCCAAGGGTTAAACGCTCTTTCTCAGGTAATTTGCTCCACTCTTGCAATTTGCCAACGATCATTTTGACAATCGCGTTCGCTTCGCTTTCGTTGGTTCTGCCTTTACCCCGACCATAAACACCATCAATTTGATGCAGCTGAACAGCACTTGGAGAGGTGGTAGGCCCTGGAAAGGTCACCAGACGCCCGCCGTAGTAATGCCAGTTCGAGAACGCAATCAGCGACTCATCACGGCTACGGTAGTGCCAATTCAGCTGTCGGGTAGGAATACCCGCGGCAACTACCTCATCCAGAATGGAGGCCAGATCTTTCTCGACTTCGGGAATGTCATCCTCACTGGTTTCCGCCCGACCAAAGAAGTTAGTCGGTGGCAGCTGTTTTGGATCTCCGACGATGATGGCTTGCTTACCTCGCGCAATAGCACCTATCGCATCCCAGGTGGTGATTTGAGAGGCTTCATCAAATATCACCACGTCAAAGGCGGCTCGGTTTGCAGGCAAATATTGCGCAACGGATAAAGGTGACATCAAGACGCAAGGAGCGAGCTTACTGAAAGTATCAGGCATTTCCGCAATCAGCGTTCGGATAGGCATGCTTGGACGCTGCAGCCCTGCCTGATGCCGTAAAGTCCCAAGCTCAGAGCGTCGGGAAACAGCATCCATTGATGGCAGACCATGCTTTAGACGTAGCATTACCTGATCAGCCGCCATCGACATCGCCTGATCATCCAGCTCACGGAATTTAGTAATCAGGTCTTCATGTTGCCAATGCGCAAATCCGCGCAATGCATCATCGGCATCCATTGCCAAAGGTAGCCACCAAGTCGCGTAAGCAGCGGCAAATGCCTGCGGTGTATCCGCAACACCATCATTCTCAAGCGCTTCCACCAGAGGCTCTAACCCTACAGCAATCGCGCGGTTGCTCACCTCTATCCAGCGTGTCCAATGCTCCAGCAGAGATCTATCCTTCGCAATGGAGTCCGACGTTTCTTCCAGTGACAATATCAGCTCTTGCAGAGACAACTGACTGGGGTCTGAGTTTGCGGTTTCCTCAAACGCTTTAGCGAGTGAATTCCACTGTTGATATACCGTAGAAAACCCTTCGATAGCATCAACTAGCTCACCATCACTGCCCGAGGCAATAAGCTGGCGAGTAGCGGCCCATTGGTTTTGATCGCCTACGTAGCCCGATAATTTATTCAGTAGCGAGCACACGGTATGTGCATGTTCGACCCAGGCCGAAATACGCGCCACATCACTTTCATAACCTTTGCAGGGTGGAATATTACGAAGTGAATGGGCCTCGATTTTTTCCTGCAGCTCTTTCGCCTCCGTCAGTGCCGTTATGTCAGTCTCTGGCGCTGCTTTTCCTGCTGTAGCATAGGTTTGCAGTAGCTTGCGTACCGAGGACTTGGCAAACACAGAGAACGGCCACATTTTTGTTTGTGCAATACGCCAATCAGCATCCATTCGCTCCAAAGGAATCGCCTGGAGTTTGTCCATTGCGTACTGGCCGCTAAGCTTGTCTCGATTACTTTGATACTTCTGAATCAAATCACACAGCTCAGTAACGTCATCCTTAAGCGTGTTGAGCGGCAAACTCAAAGCCGCAGAGACGTCGTCCCCTCTTAACGGAAGCTGAGCCAGTGCATTGAGTCTCTCCAGAAGCGCAGGAGAAATATCCTCATCGCCACTTAAGCCGCTTAACAGCACAAGTTGAGAAGCCGTTTTCTTCAGGGTTTCCGTTGATTTTTTTAATGGTTGTAGCTGCGCTCTTAGCTTTGCATCCCAATCAAACGACCACTCTGCCTTCTCAATCAGTGTGAGTTCAGGACTCTCTGATACTATCGAGAAGCATCGACCAAGCTCCTCTGCCAGCTGATTAAGCTTTTCATAGCTCACTTCATCGTGAGCATCCTTATTGGCAAAGGACAGTTGAAATGAAGGTGTATAACGAGTGAGCCCAATCGCCTCAAAAACACTGAAGCCTTGAGTACCTTTCTTATGAAGGGAGTCCACATAGCCGTTTAGCTGGGCACGAGTAACAGTCAAATTATCAGTGACTTTGATCCATTCATTTTGCGGAGAGTGCGATGCTCGCTTCCAGCTTCGCTCCAACTGTGCAATGACGGCTTTTCTATCTGACTTATTGGAATGCAGTTCAAGTACAGCGTCGCCTAATCCATGGGCGTTAAGCCGCCTCTGCACCACATCAAGTGCAGCGGACTTTTCTGCGACAAACAGGACGGTTTTCCCAATCGCCAAGCATTGAGAAATGATATTGGCGATGGTCTGGCTCTTACCCGTCCCAGGAGGACCGATAAGCACAAAGTTGTGACCTTCTTGCGCCGCAAGAACCGCCGCTAATTGCGAAGAGTCTGCAGGAAGTGGAGTAAAAAGATCTTTCGGTGCGATACGGCGATCAACATCAACAGCCTCCGGTAGCCCGCCAGCATCTGCCGATAAAAAGGGTTCAGAGGGTGAATCAACCAAATGACGAACTACAGCGCTTTCACGCAAGCTATCCGTTCTCTCGACAAGGTCCTTCCACATCAAGAACTTGGCAAACGAAAACGTCGACATTGCAAGCTCTTCAACGACCTCAAAACCCGCAACATCACGCACTTTTTTGCGCATGATGTCAAAAATTAAGGGGAGGTCATAACCGCTCTGATCTTTAGGGAGTTCCCCTTCCAGTTCAGGAATGTGCAATGCAAAGTCTCGTTTTAATAACTCCAATAATGTGGAGTTAAAGCGAATATCGTCTTCATGATTCATGATGACGTATTCAGACTGCGCCGACTTTCGATCCAACTTAACGGGAAGAAGAAGCAAAGGAGCCCGATACGTTCTTTTATCGCCCTCCGTCTTACGCCAGCGCAAAAAACCGGCAGCAAGAAAGAGGGTATTCGTTCCGCCTTCCTGCATATCACTTTTTGCTTTTCGATAAAGCTCAGTCAGGCGTCTGGTAGTTTCTTGCTTGGTTAACGGAACAGAAACTTGTCCACGGCTAAAGGCATCTCTGACAATACCTTCCACGATTTGGGGTTCTTTTTGCGCAAGTTGGTCGCGTTGACCTATTGGATCCTCACCCTTTAGAGCAAAGACTTTAAATTTCTTACCATTGGCGAGCTGATCTTCCAGCTCTGACACCATTGGACAGTCAAAAGGTAAGGTTTGCTTGGAGTCGCTAAAGTTCAACAACCGATTTCGCAAAGAAAGATCGAGCAGTTTTCTTTGCCAGCGAGAAACTCTGTCCTGAGGAGTACTAGCTTCCTCATCACCAGTATCAAGATCAGGTGCAAGCCAGTCCTCTGGAAACTCGGGAAGAGCAGATATAGTTGCTTCAGTTTGCGCCACCTCAACCGCTGTACTAATTTTTTCGGTGGACTGAGAGAGTGGCTTAATGCCTGCTGCTCGTGCGCGTGAAATATCGATAGCAGCTTCGAAAAGGTGTTCTTTCTGCTCACTTACGTGGGCTTTGCCTTCTTCTATTGCCATAGCAAAACTAATGGCAGGGCGTTTAGTGACGAGAGTTGTCTCAAGCAGAATAAGTTCACGTGCCACAACTGCCTTGCGAACAGTCATCACATCAGGCTCACGCAGAGCACCGAAGTCACGCTGTATGAGCCATAAGCCAACCCAGGCATGCCCTTTGGAAAAAAGGGCAACAGTGTTGAGACCTGCTGCCTCAAAACAAGCAGCCATTAAAAGTGTTGAATCAAGGCACGTGGCCAGACCTTCGCTATGAATACGCTGAGGATCTCTAATCTTTTGACCTTCACGTTCAAAACTGGCGGGCGGTACTGCATAAGTAAGATTAAGACTGGAAATGACACTCCAGATGGCCGCAGCTACCTTCCATACACGCTCAGGCTTTCTTGATTGGTACCCATCCAGAAAGCCATCGTGCCCATTTTCTTCGAGTAAGGTGGCTGCTTTTTTGAGAATAGCGGCCACAGCAGAATCATTAGGGGCAACATATGCCGCTAAGAGATGGTCCATGTCTCCCATACCGCCCCACTCATCTCGCGCCAAAAGATTAATAGGACGAACTTCACTATATAAAACCTGATCCTGCTGTTTGATTGTTAACGTTAGATCACCACGCTCAGCTTCATTCAATGATTTCAGTAGTGATGCATTTAGGTGAGTTTCGAGATCATAAAGCTCAAAGGATTCATCGGGCTTGATGCGATCAATAGTCCAACTTTTCTGGCTAATAATGTCGGGAAGGCAGGAGACTGTGACAGTAATATTTTCTATGGGCTCGGAGGAAATATTCTGTAGGGACAAATGCTTAACAATCGAGATCCCATTCTGGGATGATGCAAAGTTTACTTTGGCAGTAGTAACAAACTTAACGCTTACAGCACTTTCTGACTGGGCTAGTGTTTGATTATCCGTCACCTTAGCTTCCCCGCTATATAAGCCCAAAAATTAGCTTAGTTAGTATCCATTGATTTGGTTTGAAGAATAGTACTTCTCCTTGAAAGAGATAAGCACCCATCTGCTCTTAAAATAAAGTATCCAATCTCCGTTTCAACTAACGCGTTCGTATTAAAAGAAACACATTCTTTTTATAAGGTATGTTGTCTCATAAAAAACGGGCCAGAGAGGCCCGTTTTTAAGGTACACGAAACGCTTAAGGCGTCGATCAGGACATTTGCTGACCGTCCATCAAGCCTTCGTTATAGCCGTCCATGTAGTTGCTACCGGAGTGCATATCGCCAGAGCTCGCCGAAACGCCATAACCGCCGTTATCGTAGTCGATATTCGGAGTATCCAGCCCTGGGGAGTTTCTTCCCATATGGCTGATAGTGGCGTTGAGCTGGTTATTCATGAACTGTGCCTGCTGCATTCTCATCAGGTTGAGATAATGCATATTCATCATATCGGCATTGTTCACCTGCGCCGGTTGAGCCATTGGCTGCTGTGGCGCGGGCCGTCCGGCTGGAGCAGGCGGCGGTGTCATACCACCGACGCGGCCATTCGCAGCCAAATCCACCGGCGTATCAGCACGCTGCGTGATCGGATTCATGCGGCGCTGATTCATCAGGTCGCCCGCGGTCATACGGGTTGGCTGAGGAGTCGCTGGCGTCAAATGAGATGCATCACTCTGATAAAGCGCTTCCTCAGATTCATCGAACTCTGAAGACGGCGTGGCTGGACGTTGCATAGCCTGATCGGCTTCTGAGCGGAATTGCTGCAGATGACCAAAGAGCGCGGAAGCCATTTCCGCCGAACCACGACGTGGCTGTGCAGGACGGCCCTCCATTTGCTCAAGAAGCTTGGCGCGCTGCTGCTCAACCACATTCATCGCATTCTGTCGTGCCTGCTGAACAGGGTTATTCGACGTCATGCGCTCGGTTGGCGCTCCCTGCTGCATGGTTGGAGGCGGTGGAACCGGGCGAGAGGTTGCAGCACCACCGGCCTGACCGTTACGAATCTGATCCTGCATCTGCCTGATCTGATTCTGAGCATCCATTTTCGCTTGCTGGTAATCGCTGACAGGTGCCTGAGTCTGCGTCATTCCGGGATGAGGCGTCGCTACTGAGGGCTGAGTCTCAGCATTCATTCCCTGACGCATTTCATTCTGCAGGTTCTGGATATAACTGTTGCCTTCCTGACGCGCCCGCTGAAAATCACTCATGGGGGTCGTTTGAGGCTGATAGGTATTTTCCTGTGGCGCCGCCTGCATACGCTGGCTGGCCTGCTCATTCGCCATGCGCTGCTGGTTCATTAGATCCTGAACCACATTGTTAGCACTGTGCTGTTGAGCCTGAAAACCGGAAGCAAACTGCTGCGGCTGACCGAACTGCTGAGGGGGCGGTGTGGTCGATCCGGAATACTGGGGCTGGCGGACGCCGGCAGCAGCCTGAGAGTAGATCTCATTGAACTGCG
The DNA here is from genome assembly GCF_046614695.1 of Pokkaliibacter sp. CJK22405. Lineage (NCBI taxonomy): Bacteria > Pseudomonadati > Pseudomonadota > Gammaproteobacteria > Oceanospirillales > Balneatrichaceae > Pokkaliibacter > Pokkaliibacter sp. CJK22405. Next base: position 53,930 of record NZ_JBKKHQ010000015.1, on the reverse strand, counting down.
CATTGGCCGCTTGTTTGTAGTTGGAACCACCACCGAAAAGATGGGTAGGCGCTTGCGTCGCCGGGAAGCCGGCTTGCTGTTGCAGCTGGTTATAGTCCAGCTTGGGCTTGGCATTACCCAGTAACTTGTCAGGCAACAGCCCTGCGCCGAGGTTCATGACATCACGCGGCAGTAAATGACGACGCGCCATTTTAATACCGGTCTGAACCAGCGGATTTTCAATACCCGAGCCGCCCTGAGTCGTCGCGGCATGAATATTTCGCAGCTCTTTAAAACTGTTCCAGTGACCAAATACCGTATTGCCTGCCAGACGACCTAGCTGACCGAGGGCATCACGTCCGCCCAGGTGCGCTTGTTCCATGGCATTGCCAAGCCCCTGAAGCGGGCTTCCCGAGCGGGCGCCAGGTGTAGCCTCAGGGGTTTGGGGCTTTTTTCCATTACCCTCAACATTTGGCTGAGGCGCAGAGAAAAATTGCGCACCGGATTCATGAGTTGGAGTACGGTCACCAATGTGGTTGCCCATGGAATACTGAGCCTGAGCATGCTGGCTGCCTGAAAAGCGGCCAAACAGCTCGGATTTTATCGCCTTGCCGACATCTTCAAGGGAACTTGTGCGATGAAGTTCCTGTCCACCGATTCTCATCATACGCGACTCCCGTGCTCACGCAGTTTCGCCATAGTCAAAGAAGATGACGAAAGCGGGTTAGTGTTCAGGGGCTTCTGATTTTCAGCAGGTCGGGAGGCCGCAGCGGTGGTTGTACGGGCTTTTTCCTGTGGCTGAGCCAGCAGTGCCTCGCGTACGTCCATCATCACCATCAGGTGACGTTCCAGATTCTCGACACGCATGTTTGCCAGTGAAAGAAGCAGGTTGAGGTTGTAGCGGTTGTTCACCGTGTCCAGCGCAATAACGGCACCACCGGTTAAGTCAAAACGGTGGTTCAGCGCCATCCAGTGACGCATGCGATTGGCATCGTTAAAGTCGCGCTCAATTTCCGAAGAAATCAGCAGCGCTTCGCTGTCTGATGAACATTCAATGTGCCAGACATGCCCCTGCATATCGATAAGCTCGGTCGCCCCTTGATCGAACTTCATTTCGATCCCCAGGCGGTCGCCCAGCTCCGACATTAATTGTTCAGCCTTATGCATCCCCTGTAACTCCTGCAACACTGGCGTGTGTAGCTTTGGTGGCCTCTCGATTGCGAGGGTTCCCTAAAAACTGGAAAACCTGAATTTTCGCACAGGTTTTCTAGTGTGTCCCTAAATGACAACTTATTCCTCGGTTTTTAGTGCATTTGGCGTGATTTTCCCCAAGCTTGGCTTGGTTGGCAGCGGCAGGGTTTGTTGCCTTATCGGGCTATGACTGGCACTCCCCCGTGAAGAGGTCGAATGGCGGGAAGAGATAGAAAGCAGCGAGGCTCTGCGATCTGGAAAGGTTGAGCTGACCGAGCCCTTGCGACCGTCAGCGATGCTGTCCTTCCTATTGGGGCCACGCTGCAGGTCAGTGCCGTCATCCTTTTCGTGATCGACAAAACGGGTGGTACTACCCAGTTTCCAGGTGGCCTTCAGTGTTAACTTGTAGCGTTCATAGAGCTTTTCCAGCTGCTGCACATTCTCGATGCGTTCCCACTTACCTTCCACACAGGCCGCCAGTGGGAAACTGGGATGAGCGGTGCCGGCGTTGAGCATCGCTCCGTGCTCCTCTGCCCCCATATGCGCAGGATAGTTGTACTGCGAGCCGTGCTGAAAGACGTGATGACTGTCTTTTGCGAACGCCCGGTCATCGTCGATCGCCGCTACAGAGACATTCAGCGCATTCACCGAAAAATCCTCATCCGGCGACTCACTGGAAATAATGTGTGGCCGGGGTTTGGTGCCGATCAGGTCATGCAGATCGTAATCCCCCGTGTAAACATAACGCTCCCAGTCATCCCCCAGGGCTTTGAGGGGCGCAAGACTGGACTGCAGATTATCCGGATCGACCCGCAATATGGGATAAGTCGTACCATGGGCGGTCGTATAGTCGTAAGTCTGAGCCCGAAGCTGGTGCAGGGCTTCTGATTCATCCGGCCGCACTTTCGGCAGACAGAGATAAATACCTTCAAGGGAGTCCTGCGACCAGCGCCCGACACAGCCTTCGATATCATGAAAGCGCATGGCGGCCAGGCGCAGTAGCCCGATCTGCTCGCCATAAGTGTCGGTCATCGAGGTGAATTTGATGGTTTTATCATCAATATCATGGCCCTTGGCAGCCGCGCCGCGAGCCAGCTTTGTCAGTGTCGGCTCTCCGGCCTGACGAACGGTGAGGATCATTTTCCCGGACTCACAGGCACTACTTATGGCCCGCAAGTGTGACTCCAGCACAAAGCTTTTAGTCAGATCCTTTTCCAGCGGCGTCAGCTCTCGCACCTTGGCCGAGGCAGAAAGATAGCCAATCAGCATCAGACGGGATTGCTGGTGGCTCGCCACACGATCAAGAATCTGCTCTCCCACGGCATACATTCTCGCCGCCGGGCGTGATGCCACCAGCCGGTTCGCCAGCGAGGATAAACGCTGCCTGGCCGGCGAGGTATCAATCAGCGCCTGACAGGTGTGGGATTTAACGATGCTTACCATTGCGTACTCTTGGATAGCCTTAATAAATTCAAAGCGCAGATAACGTCACCCGATGCCAACCACAACGCTCTGAGACTGCGTTTAGCTTCCATGAAAACAGCGAACTGCTCTCTTTGGGTGAAGAACAGAAAGGGTCAGGTTCCCGCGGGCATTCAGAGTGTTCGTCAAAAGACCCTTGCCTGACACATTCCGCCTGTCTAGCCTTGGCTTTTTGACAAGGAGCACACTATGTCGACGCTTCATTACCGCCCGATGACAATGGCCGATCACAGCCCGTTGATTGCCTTGTTTGAACGTACCCCGGGCATTAGCGTGAAAAATGCAGACTCTTTCGATAGCACTGAGCGCTACCTGCGTCGCAATCCTGGCCTGAGTTTTGTAGTACTGGATAACGACAAGATTATCGGCTGTTGTATGTCCGGCCATGATGGTAAACGCGGCTATTTACAGCACCTGGTGGTGGATACCCACTACCGCGGACAAGGCATTTCCCGCCATCTGGTGGATCTTTGCATTGCAGCGTTGGCTGAGCAGGACATTCTCAAGACGCATCTTTTCGTGCTAAAGAACAACCCGGAAGGTCGGGCCTTTTGGGAGCATCTTGGCTGGCAATGCCGTGCAGAGGAAGTCGCCATGTATTCCTGGATCGAAGGTGATGATCCACTGACCTGAACCCGAGCGCCAGACATACCAGCCGATACGGCTACTACTCATTCCTGAAACACCGGGCATCCCATGATCGAAATGAAGAACGTGACCGCCTTCCAGCGGGACAACAAGGTTTTTGAAGGGTTAAACATCACGATTAAGGCGGGTGAGAAAGTCGCTATTCTGGGCCCTAACGGTGCCGGCAAAAGCACTTTCCTTAAGCTCATCACTCGCGAGATCTATCCGGTAGTCAAGGATGACAGCCATGTCCGCCTGTTCGGCAAGGAGCGCTTTATGCTCACGGACCTTCGCAAGCGGCTGGGGATGGTGTCGCAGGATCTGCAGGAAGATTACACGCCTTACACCACCGCGCTGGAAGTCATCGCCAGTGGTTTTGTCGGCGCCATCGGCCATCATGATCATCTGAGCATCACCCCGGAGCAGATGGCTATTGCGCAGGAGCAGCTGGCCAATGTCGGTATGCAGGATTTTCGCGATACCATGTTTCAACGCCTGTCGACCGGCCAGAAGCGTCGCCTGCTGGTCGGTCGCGCACTGGTTCACGACCCTGAAATGCTGATTTTTGATGAGCCTTCCAACGGCCTGGATATCACCGCTGCCGCCGCGCTCTTGAACCTGATGCGCCGTTATGCGACGCCCACCCACACGCTGTTGCTCACGACCCATCATATTGATGAAGTGATCCCTGAAATTGAGCGCGTCATTCTGATCAAGAAAGGTCAGGTCATTGCGGACGGCCCGAAAGATGAGGTGTTGACCAGCGAGATTCTGAGCGAAATGTATCAGGTGCCGGTCAGCCTGCAGAGTCATAACGGCTGGTATCGCCTGTGGCTGGAAAATTAAACCCGATAAAAACCCGTTACCTGAAAATGCCACTAAGCTTGATGAAGTGATCCCATTAACCCACCGATAGCGTGCAGCGCCAGGCGCATCGGACAGACATCCCGGATGTCGGAGGCGCCATGAAGTTCGCAGTTCTCTCGGATATTCACAGCAACAGCTTTGCTTTGGAAGCGGTTATAGACGATGCCAGAAAGCGAGGCATCAACCGCTTTGTGAACCTTGGTGATACCCTCTATGGCCCGATTGAACCGGCCCGTACCTGGCAATTGCTGGAGGCGCTGGAAGATGTTCAGCACATCCGCGGCAATCAGGATCGGCAAATCTATGAAGCCCGGCCGGAAGAAATCACCGCTAACCCGACACTGGCTTTTATTCTTGATATCCTGCCTCAGGCAGCAATGGACTGGCTGCTTCGCCTGCCTTTTGATCTCAGGCTGGAGCAGGCGCTCTATCTCTGCCACGGCTCACCCAGTGACGATCTGATTTACCTGCTGGAAAATGTCGAGAATGGCAGCCCGCGCGTTCGCGGTGATCGTGAAATTCTGAGCCTACTGGATGGCCGGCAGGAAGCGATGATCCTCTGCGGACATACCCACATTCCAAGGATTGTCTACCTGAGCACCGGTCAGCGCATCATTAACCCGGGAAGTGTTGGCTTACCGGCCTACTCCGACGATGTCCCCCTCCCTCATGTGATGGAAAACTTTGCTCCACTTGCGCGTTATGCCGTGCTGGAAAAACGTCAGGATGCAGCCCCCGCCACCGAGTCATGGCAGGCGGAATTGATATCGGTGTCCTATGATGCCGAAAGCGCCGCTGCACTTGCTGAGCAGAATGGCCGTGAGGACTGGGCCCACGCGCTTCGCACCGGGCGGGTTCGCCAGCGGCGTTAATAAGATTGATAAAGCGGTAACAGTGCAGCGGAATTAACCACTAACGAAGCAGGCTGTCCTTACTGGCACGGCGATTCATGCCTGAGCTGTTTTGTGTCTTGTCCTCTGCGGCCTGACAATTGATGCACAGACGCACCCCCGGCACCGCTTGTCTTCGACCTTCCGGGATGGGTGCCTCGCACTCTTCACAGTGAGTCAGACTCTCGCCCTGAGGCAGACGACTGCGTGCCTTGCGCACGGCATCATCCACCGTGGATTCAATCTGCTCCTGAACCGCACCATCACTCGCCCAGCCACCTGCCATATCCCATTCCCCGCACAAAAGACGCTGTGTATAAACTCTGTGGCGGTGACGACCGGTAGTCTCAAGACTCAGCACGCGGCATGGTCAGAGGCACTATTCCACAGAAACGAAAAAGGCGAGCCAGATGCTCGCCTTTTCAACCTTAGCGCCAGTGAATTAGCCGCTGCAAGTGTGTTTGTCTGCCGGGACTATCCACAGGAACCTATCAGCTCACAGGAACATATCAGCCAACATCGCGGGATGCGGCTTACTCTTTCACATCCATGTAGTCCGCTGCCCACTGACGATACTCATCAGGCTGGGTGTACTTGCGGGAAAGCTCAGAAGCTGAAAGTTCACTGGCGGCAACGCCACGCTCTTCACGCAGGCAGTCATAGGTCGCCTTGATCGCCGCGAAGTACGCTGCATGGCCATTCACCACGATGCGAACACCCAGTGATGCCAGACGGGCTTTATCGTTCAGCGCCGGATTGCCGTAAGTGACCAACATCATCGGGATGCTGACGTTTTCAGCAATGGCTTCCAGATGTTCAAAATCCTTCACGCCGACCATGCAAATGCCATCGACACCGGCTTTTTGATAAGCCTTCGCGCGCGAGATCACTTCCTTGGTCGTCAGCACGCCAGCATTGGTACGAGCGATGATGGACATGTCGGAATCGGCGCGTGCTTCCAGGGCGCCGCGCAGTTTGCCCACGGCTTCATCCTGAGTGATGAGGTCAGTGGACTTATGGCCGTATTTAGCAGGCAGCAGAGTATCTTCAAGGGTCAGTGCTGCCAGGCCCGCACGCTCGATTTCAACCACAGTACGCATGGCATTGAGAGCGTTGCCGTAGCCATGATCAGCGTCTGCAAGTACAGGCAGGGTTGCGACACGACCGATGCGGGTTGCCTGTTCGGCAAACTCACTTAGGGTGATCAGGGCAAAGTCCGGCGCCGCCAGCACCTGTAAGGAAGCCACTGAGCCGCCAAGAATACCAACCTCAAAGTTGAGATCAGCGGCAATGCGGGCAGACATAGGATCAAAAACAGAAGCGGTGTAATAGCATTGATCGCTTGCCAGTAACTCACGAAATGTCTGGCGAAGCTGGTGATGAGTGGCGCGTTGCATAGAGGGTTCCAGTAGGTTCTCCGCCACCACAGCACACATTCAGGCTCGTGATGCGGGCAATTTTTAAGACTTAAGTAGCAGCATAGTAACAAAATTTCCTCGCTGCCCTAATCTTTTCCTGATTTTCCCTATAACAACAGAGTCTTGATAAAAAAAGCCCCGCCGAAGCGGGGCTCAAAGGTCTGCGCCAATTACGCAGACTGTGGCATTTCCCTGACGATGAGATTCGCCGTCAGACGCTCAAGCTTGCCGGCCATTTCCGCCAGCAGCTGACTCAGCGACAGCGAGGTTCCCGCGCGCGAGGCCGACTGCTGGGTCTGCGCTTCAATGAGGGCAACACTCTGCGCGACTTGCGTCATCGACTCGCTCTGCGTCTGAGTCGACTGGCTCACATCCTGAGACAGGTCATGAATCTGCTCGACAACATCCCGGATAGCCTGCAAGTGCTCATCAGTTTCCCGCGAGACATCCACACACTGACGAGCTGCCGCCACACTTCCCTGCATCACGCGCTTGGCATTGGCGGAGCGGTCACGCAGGTTGGTGACCACCTGCTCAATGCGCGTGGTCGCCGACTGAGTTTTGGTGGAAAGATTGCGCACCTCATCCGCTACAACCGCAAAGCCACGTCCACTTTCACCGGCACGGGCCGCTTCAATCGCCGCATTCAGCGCCAGCAGATTGGTCTGCTCAGCAATGGTCTGAATGGTATCGAGAATCTCGCTGATAGAGTTGGTGTCCTCAACCAGCGCATCAATCACATCACCGGCATGGTGAACATCTTCCGCCAGCTTATGGATTGACTGGGTCGACTGATTAGCCAGCTGACTGCCCGCTTCGGCTTTCTCCACCGCTTCTTCCGTATGCTGAACAGCCAGCAGCGCACTGCCGCTGATAGCCTCAACCGCCCCGGCAATCCGCTGCATGGCTTCAGAAATACTTTGGACGTTTTGGTATTGGTGCGCGGCATCGGAATTGAGCGCACTGGAGGAGCTGTCCAGCTCAGACGCGGCGTTGCTGATAGAGTTCACGCTGCCTTTGATTTCCTTCACCGTGTCATGGAAGGTGTCCATCAGCAGGTTAAAGAGATGAGCAATATCACCAGCCTCGGTACCAATCTCCACTTCAATACGGCGGGTCAGGTCGCCCTCACCCTTACCACTACGATGCGCCTCAATAATGTTGCGCATCGCTTCCATGGTTTCCAGCAAGCCCGACGTGGCGCCGTGCTCATGGATATTCAGGCCCATGTGCTCGGCATCGGCATCCACACGCAGGCGCTTGGTAAAGCGCATTACGCCGAACAAAAGCAAGCCGGTGAGGAAGCTCCAGAAGAAGACCGATATTACTCCAATCGCCTGCACACCCAGCTGATCCAGATTGTCTTTTAAAGGCAGGTTTTCTGCAGGCGCAACCACCGCCAGCATCAGGGTTCCCCAGGCACCGCCCACACCATGCACGGCGATAGCGGAGACAGGGTCATCAATGCGCAGCACTTTCAGAATGAAGTCTTCAGCGAAGTAAACAATCAGGCCGGAGGTCAGGCCGATAATAATGGCACCGCCAGTGTTCACCACCGCACAACCTGCGGTGATACCGACAAGGCCCGCCAGCGTGCCGTTCAGCACTTTCTCGATGGGGATATGACCACTGCGGCCGGTACTTGCCAGCAGCAGGCTGATCACACCGCCGGCCGCCGCGGCCAGCATGGTATTGGCGATAATTTTCGCCACTTCCATATCGGCTTTCAGCAGACTACCGCCATTAAAGCCAAACCAGCCGAACCATAGAATCATGACGCCAATTACCGCCAGTACCAGACTGTGGCCACTCATACGCGTCGGTTTGCCTTCGGGACAGAAACGGCCGATACGTGGCCCAAGCAGAATCGCGCCGGCAAGACCGACCCAGGCTCCAACGGAGTGAACAACGGTGGAACCGGCGAAATCGACCATACCCATGTCGGAAAGCCAGCCACCACTGCCCCATATCCAATGGCCGGAAATGGGATAGATCAGAGCAGACAGCACGATACTGATCACCGCATAGGAAAGAAAACGCATGCGCTCGGCTACCGCACCGGAAACGATAGTCGCCGCGGTACCGGCGAAGGTGGCCTGAAAGACGAAGGAAGCGTAATCCATGGGTTGATCCGCACCTTCAAGGCCAAACATGGAGTCGCCCCACAGGCCCATCACATCACTGCCGAACATCAACCCGTAACCCACCGCCCAGAACAGCAAAATCGCGAGCACAAAGTCGGTGATGTTTTTCATGGCGACGTTGATGGTGTTTTTAGCGCGGGTCAGGCCCGACTCCAGCGCGGTAAAACCGGCCTGCATAAACATGACCATCGCAGCGGCCACCATAATCCAGATAAGATCCAGATGGCTCTGAACCACTTCAGACGTCATTTTCTTTCTCCTGTCGGTCTAAAGCTGAGACGCGTTCACAACGCATGGAATGCACAATTTGCAATAACTCGTTATGTCACAAGTTGATTACAAATGTTCCCTGCCGCGAAGCACGTATGACGACACAAGAAAGAGTTTTATTTCCAACCTAGACTAATTTGATTCAGATCAAATTCCTGAAAGGCTTTTACGGGATTTCCTTAGAGCGGAAGTAAAACAAATCATTGAAATATCGGTAAAAATATTAATAAAACAAAGTCATTTTAGTCACAAGGAAGTTAATGCGTATTCATTGGCCGAAGGCGAATACTAAAACCGCTTTAACCTGAACGCGGCTGTTGGCAGAGTCGTTTGATCATCACAGGCCAGCTCACTGATCAGTTTTCCGGTAATGCCCGCCAGCGTCAGGCCAAGATGCTGATGCCCAACAGCTACAAGCACCCGGCCCTGCGGCCCAACACGGTCAATGATGGGCAGGGAGTCTGACAAGGTTGGCCGATGCCCCATCCAGAGCTGTCCTGAGCGGCCGGGCCGGGATGCCATCAACGGCGTAATCAGACTTTTGAGCATCGTCGCCCGCGCCATATCCGGCAACCGTTGCAAGCCGGCGAACTCCACCGTCCCTGCCAATCGCAGACCGTCTTGCATCGGTGTCAGTACAAAGCGTTTTTCGGCAAAGGTAACGGGGCGATGGAAGACATGGCCTTCGTCCGGCAGCATCAGGTGATAGCCCCGCTCGCTTTCCAGCGGAATACTCACGCCCGTCAGCTGTTTGATCCAGGGTTTGCTGTGCGCCCCGAGCGCAATAACCAGCTGATCCGCCTGAATTACACCGTTGATCATGACGCCAGCCTCTTCCACCGTGGCGGACTGTACTTCCTGCTGAATAAAGCGGCCACCCTCACGTGTGAAATGGCTAAATAGTGTCTGGCTTAAACGCAGAGGGTCGAGCGTAAAATGAGTTTCCGGATAATAAATCGCGTGTCGAATAGAAGCAGCCAGCCCAGGCTCACGCTCTTCAATCTCATTACGGCTCCAGCGTTGATAGGGAACATCATAGGTCGTGGCCTGCCAGGCGTGAAAAGCATCAGCCTGTTGATAGGCTTTGGCCGTCTCAAAAGCGAGCAGCGCCCCTTCGTGGCGAATAAGATGTTTGGCGTTTGTCCTTTCAAAGAGAGGTTGCCACGCCGCCATTGCCGCTTTGTTTAACAAATTTAACTGCCCGGCAATATGCCGCTGTGATGATGGCCGAACGTGACTCATAAAGCGGCATAGCCAGGGCAATGCTTTGGGGAAATATCCCGGCCGAATCGCAAGCGGCCCTTTGGGGTCAAGCAGCATCCGGGGAATTTCCGGGATCATGCTCAGGCTGGACAAAGGCATGACCAGCTGAGTCGCGAAGTGCCCTGCGTTACCCGATGAACAGCCTTGTCCGGGTTGCGCTTTGTCTATCAGCGTTACCTGCCGACCTTTGGCCTGCAGATATAAAGCCGAGGTCAGGCCAATCACACCCGCCCCAATAATGACCACGTGCTCGCCCATGTTTAGCTCCCTGACGCGAGTGAAGTACACCGAAAACCCGGAATAAAAGACCCTGACCCTCCCCATCAGTGACAAGATGAAGCGTTCAGTCTTTAGCCTTGCTTTTTTGCATACAATATACAAACATGCAAAGCAATGTACTCCTCTCTTCCACTGAGGTTCAACATGCGCGAAGGCACATTTTTCTGCATTGATGCTCACACCTGTGGTAATCCGGTGCGGCTGGTTGCGGGCGGCTACCCCGCTTTAAAAGGTAGTAGCATGAGCGAGAAACGTCAGGATTTTCTTGCCAACCATGACTGGATCAGAAAGGCCTTGATGTTTGAACCCCGTGGCCACGCGATGATGTCCGGCTCTATTGTTTACCCGCCCTGCTCCACCGACACTGATGCCTCCATTCTCTTTATCGAAACCAGCGGCTGTCTGCCTATGTGCGGCCACGGCACGATCGGCACCGTCACTTCTGCACTGGAGCATGGCCTGATCACACCTCGCACGCCGGGACAGCTTTTACTGGATGTTCCCGCCGGCAAGATTCGTATCGAGTATCAGCAGGAAGGCAGCAAGGTCACCCAGGTGCGCATCTTCAACGTACCCGCCTATCTTGCGCATACCGATGTGCAGATTGATTGTCCGGGGCTGGGCGAACTGGTGGTCGATGTCGCTTACGGGGGCAATTACTACGCGATTGTCGATCCGCAGAAGAATTTTAACGGGCTTGAAAACTTCAGCGCAGGTGAAGTACTTCGCTACAGTCCGGTGGTCCGCCGTCTGGTTCATGAAGCAGTAAGCTGCATTCATCCGGATGATCCGACGGTCTGTGGGGTCAGCCATGTTCTCTGGACAGGCAAACCCACTCAGCCCGGCGCCCATGCCCGCAATGCCGTGTTCTATGGCGAAGGAGCCATCGACCGCTCTCCCTGCGGCACGGGAACCAGCGCCCGTATGGCGCAATGGGTCGCACGTGGCAAGCTAAATGCAGGCGACAGCTTTGTACACGAAAGTATTATCGGCAGTCTTTTTGAAGGTCGCGTCGAAAGCCTGACTCAGGTCGGCGACTATGCCGCGATCAATCCCAGCATCGCCGGTTGGGCACGGGTGATCGGCCACAATACTCTGTGGGTCGACAGTGAAGATCCCTACGCTTACGGCTTTGAGGTGAAATAACATTCATGACAGCGATTACCATGAGCTTCTCAACAGGCCACCTGATTGCCGGACAATGGCAAACGGCAGAAGGCCTGACCTTTCAGGCGATGAACCCGAGTAATCAGACACCGCTGGCCGGTGAATTTTTGAATGCTGATACACCGCAGGTCAGTAGTGCGCTTTCCGCCGCCAACGAAGCCTTCCAGCACTATCGCCAGTGTTCTCGTCAAAAGCGTGCGCAGTTACTGGAAACCATTGCCGCCGGACTGGAAGCACACAAAGGCGCCATCATTGCCCGGGCGCATCTGGAAACAGCGCTGCCGATTCCTCGCCTCGAAGGAGAGTTAAGCCGTACCAGCAATCAGTTTCGGCTGTTTGCCGACTTGCTGAAAAGTGGTGAATGGCCAGCTTCAGTGCAGGATGACGCCGATGCTGATCGCAAACCGCCGCGTCCCTCACTGATGCGCGTGATGATTCCTCTTGGTCCGGTTGTTGTCTTCGGCGCCTCTAACTTCCCGCTGGCATTCTCGACACCGGGTGGCGATACCGCTTCAGCGCTGGCGGCTGGCTGCCCTGTCATTGTTAAAGGCCATCCTGCTCACCCTGGAACCTCTGCGCTTTGTGCGGAAGTGATCCGCCAGGCACTGGCTGACAATCAGTTGCCGGGGGCTTGTTTTAGCCTGCTGCAAGGGCAAAATCCGGGCCTTTCGGCGCTGCTGGTCGAACATCCGCTGACACGCGCTGTTGGCTTTACCGGGTCACAAAAAGTCGGACGTTTACTGTTTGATCTGGCGGTAAAACGCCGTGATCCGATTCCCTTTTATGGCGAGCTTGGTAGCAGCAACCCAGTGGTTCTTTTACCGGGAGCGATCAACAATCGCGGTGAACACATTGCCACGGAACTTTGTGCCTCTATTGGCCTGGGCGCCGGGCAGTTTTGCACCAACCCCGGTCTGGTGCTCGGTATTGACTCGCCTCAGTGGCAGGCTTTTTTATTGCAGGTGGGCAAAGCGGCCAAGGAGCAAAAGGCTCAGACGATGCTGACCGCAGCCATGGCGGAGCACTATACCGAGGCGCTTAAGGATCGACAGTCTCTAAATAACGTCAAGTTGCTGGCCAAGGGACTGTATCCATCTGCAGGTCAGGCCCAGATGCAGTTACTGCACACCAGCGCCTCGGAGTTACTGGATGAGCCAGCACTGGAAGAAGAGATTTTTGGCCCGACCTCCCTGTTCGTCAGTTGTGAGGATGAAGATGAATTACTGCAGGTCATTCAGCAACTCGATGGCCATCTGACTGCGACTATTCACATGGAAGACAGTGATGCACCGCTCGCATCACACCTGCTGCCAACACTGGCACATCAGGTGGGCCGACTGCTATTCAATGGTTATCCAACAGGCGTGGAAGTCTGTCAGAGCATGCAGCATGGCGGGCCATATCCCGCGTCAACGGATGTTCGTTCAACATCGGTAGGCAGTGCAGCCATCGAGCGCTTTGTCCGCCCGCTTTGCCTGCAGAATTATCCCTCGTCACTGGAACCTGAACTCATCACGGCCTAGCACAACAGCCCATGGCAAACGTCTGTGACAGGCGGTTTGCCATGCCCGACAAAATGGGTAAAACTTGCGCAATTTTTCTGCGCCAGTTCCGGCCCGTCGACAGCAGAAGTGAACAAGGACTCATGAGCAAAAGCATTCCCGTCCACAAAACCCGCACGCAGCTGGTAGCCGAAGTCATTCGTGACCGAATTCTGAGCGGCGAGATTCCTGCGGGCACGCCTCTTCGGCAGGATGCGCTGGCCAAAGAGCTGAATGTCTCCCGCATTCCGGTCCGGGAAGCATTACTGCTGCTGGAAGCCCAGGGGCTGGTCGAGTTTGAGCCCCATAAAGGCGCCACCGCCTCAGAAACCTCAGCTGATATGATTGCCGAGCTTTTCGGCCTGCGCGCGCTGGTTGAAAGCGACATTCTGGCCAAAGCCATTCCGCTAATGACTGAGGAGACCTTCAGTCAGGCAGAAAAAATTCTGGCTGAGTTCGACAATGCCTTGGATACCGGTACCCAAATTGAGAACTGGAGCTCACTCAATCAGGCGTTTCACGCTAAGCTTTACCAGTGCGCCAATCAACCGCTGACCATGGAAGTCATTGCCAGCCTGAACATGCGAAGCGATCGCTATATCCGTATGCAGCTAGTGCTAACCGAAGGCATCAAAAAAGCGGAGAAAGAACACCGTGAACTCTTAAGCCTCTGTCAGGCAGGCAAGGTGGAAGACGCTGTATCTCTGCTGCGTAACCACATCATTGAAGCGGGTGTCGCTATTGAGCAGTGGCTGAAGAAATAAGCGTCTTGATGGTTTCGCCAATAAAAAACGCAGGCTGCTACCTGCGTTTTTTATAGCCGTTCGGAATCTATCCGGCATCAGAAACCGGGCAGCTGCGGACGAGTCGCCAATGCCGTTTCAACCAGCGCTGTTACTCGTGCACGCTCTGCCCCCTGAAGCGGTAATCGTGGCGCACGCACCCACTCCGTTCCACGGCCGCACACCTGCTCCGCCAGCTTGATACACTGAACCAGCGTTGGAATAGTATCCAGACGAAGCAAAGGCAGGAACCAGCGATAAAGCGCCTTGGCTTCCTCATAGCGCCCGGCTTTGGCCAGTTTAAAGAGTGCAACCGACTCTGTCGGGAATGCATTCGTCAGGCCTGAAATCCAGCCGGTAGCTCCCAGCATAATGGACTCCAGGGCAATATCATCCACACCACAGTACACAATAAAGCGCTCATCAAAGCGGCTATACAGCTCCGTGATTCGGCGTGTATCTGTCGTGGACTCCTTGATCGCCACGATATTCTCAAATGTCGCCAGCTGCTCCATCATCTCTAGCTTCACATCGACGCCGTAAGAAACGGGATTGTTATAAATCATGAGCGGTACGTCCGGGTTGGCACTGGCCACCTGGCTGAAGTGATACACCGCCTCCTCATCCGTTGAACGGTACACCATGCCAGGCAGCACCATACAACCGGAGACTCCCAGCTCACTGACATCCCCTACATAACGGCAAGCCTCAGCAGTCGTCGCCTCTGCAGTTCCTGCAATGACCGGAACACGGCCATCCACGGCCTCAACCACCGCGCTGACCACCTGGCGCTTTTCCGCTGGGCTTAACGAGCAGTTTTCCCCCACAGTTCCCAGAGTGATGATGCCATCGACACCATCACGAATGAGACCATCAACAACCTGCTGAGTTCGTGCCAGGTTCAGGGATTCATCCTGTTCAAACTGTGTCGTTGCTGCGGGATAGACTCCCTGCCAGTTCACTTTCATCACCCTTTCCTCATGCTTGCCGTTAAGAGCCAAAGCGCTCTTTGGAATATTTTATTTTGTATATTGCATGCAATCTGTCAAGCCAGAATAACACCTTTGCCGGGTTTAAATTTTCTGAAAGCATTTGCAGGAATTAGCTAGAGGTTAAGTAGCAGATTGAGTTATCTTATCTGCCCCAACTTAAGGCATATTCACGAGAATGTGCTACTGCTTCACTCTGCATAGCAGAACCAACTTGCCGTTACTGAGGACGTTCATTATGGCGTGGCGAGCCGCCATCGGTCTTGCATTGTTATTAGCGTCACCGCTCTCTCTGGCAGAGGAAACCCTGTTTCAGCCAGATGACGGATTTGCGCGCTTTTATCGAGACTTGAGCCAGGCAATCGAAAAGCAGGATCGTAGTGCTGTCATGAAACTGGTAGCCGATGACTTTGCCTATGAGCGCGACCCCGACGGCATTTTCAATCGTAAGCAAAGCGGTAAGGACAACTTCTCCAGGGTCTTTTTACCTGCAGAAATTCCTGAAGAATTCAAAAAAAGCATCTGGGCGAATCTGCAAAAGACAGTCGACCCTCATTTGCTGTTTAAAACCTCATGGGGAGTTTGCCCGGCACCACTCCCCTCCCTTGAGGACATCAGCAAAAATACCAGCATGCACTACCTTGCCAGTATTCGGGATGAAAAAGTTCGCCTGCGCTCAGCGCCCAGCCTGAACTCCTCCATTCTGCATGAAGTCAGCAACGGTGATGTGATGGTGATTGGCAGCACTCGAGGCAGCAAAATAAAGATGTCTCCCAGAGCCAATATCCTCACCTCTGCACCGGATCTGTGGCTGAAGGTGGTCTACAAGGACTTCCCCGAAGCTTATGTGCACTCATCCTTAGTGACCTTCTGGGAGATTCCCCGCTTCTGCTTTGCCAAAGAAGGTGGTGAGTGGCGTTTAGCCAGTTTTGTGAACGGCGCCAAGCCTAAAGACAAGTAAAGCACCGAACCAGCGGCGTCTTATCCAGTACGACCAAATGAAACTCAGCAATAAAAAACGCCCCGAAGGGCGTTTTTTATTGCTCTGGTTCAGCGCAGCAATCAGGCGTTGAAATCAATGCCCAAGCGCTGACCAACAGCTTCGTAGGACTCAATCACGCTACCCAGCCCCTGACGAAAACGGTCTTTATCCAGCTTCTCGCGAGTCTCGGCATCCCACAGACGGCAGCCATCCGGGCTGAACTCATCACCCAGCACCACTTCGCCTTTGAATACACCAAACTCAAGCTTGTAATCGACCAGCAAAATACCTGCGTCCAAGAACAGCTTTTTCAGCACTTCGTTAACCTTGAAGGTCAGCTCTTTGGCTCGCGCCAGCTGCTCAGGGTCTGCCCATCCAAAAGTCGCGACGTACGACTCATTGATCATGGGGTCACCCATGGCATCATTCTTCAGGAAAAGTTCAAAGGTAGGAGGGTTCAGTTCCAGACCTTCTTCGATACCCAGACGACGTACCAGTGAGCCAGAAGAGAGATTGCGAACAACACACTCAACCGGGATCATGTCCAGGCGCTTAACCAAGCTGTCGGTATCGTTCAGGCGCTTAACGAAGTGACAGGGAATACCCGCAGCAACCAGTTTCTCCATGATGAAGGCGTTGAACTTGTTGTTCACCATGCCTTTACGATCCAGCTTCTCTACCTTTTTACCGTCAAAGGCAGATGTGTCATCACGAAAGTGCATGACCAGCAGGTCGTGGTCATCGGTTTCATACACGGACTTGGCTTTGCCGGCATAGAGCTGAGCACGCTTTTCCATGAGAGTCTCCAGGCAGTTATCCAGAATAGGAAAGCCGCTTGAGCGAACAAGCGGCTTGATATCAGTGAATTAAACAGGTCAGTTACTGACCGGCAATAGTGGTTTTCAGCTTCCAGAGCATCTCTTCAGCGACCTGCGGATTGGCAAGTTCACCTTTCTCGTCATACACAGAGATGAGCACGCCCTTGCGAGTACGGGTCATGTGCAGCTGGTAACGACCAGTATGCTTGTAGGTACCGGTTTTGTTATCCCAGAAGCCAACGTTGTCGCCATCTTTACGGAAGACATAAAGGACACGACCGCCAAGCCAGATCTTGTAACCATCCATCTTGGCCAGCGGATCGGCATCAGCAGAGGCTGAGTCGACATCCGTATTACCTTCAGAGGAGTAGCTGATTTTTTTCTCTTTTTCCTTATTGCCCAGACCCAGAGCATTGGAGATCAAATCAGAATCCAGCGTAATTGGCTCCTTGTCAGAGTGCAGCCACTCAAAGAAGCCCTTGCTCTTCTGTTCAAACTTCAGGGTCGTGGTATAAGTCAGATAAATCTTCGCTGTTTCTTTGTCGCGAGTGCCCACATCAAAGTGGTTATCATCCAAAGCCTTGTTCAATGAATTCCAGGCATTGGTCATGCTGGTCTGCAGCATCAGCACCGGGTTACCACGCTCATTCTGCCCCATCAGGGCCTCATGGTGTTGCTGAGCACGTTGCTGCTGAAGATAGCTGATTGCCGACTGGTCATCCTTGGCACTGCTCAGGAAGGATAACAGCTCATACATCACGCGGTTTTTGTAAGACAACGTGGTGTCATCACCCCAGTCAGCCTTAGCATCACCTTCTTCGTAGGTTTTGATGTTCACAGCAGCATGCTGAACACTGATTTGTGTACGACCATTCTCAACAGTGGTCAGTTTGACGCGCAGCTTGTCCGCTGTACGCTGATCACTGGTCAGGTAGATATACGACAGCATCTCATCGATGAAACCTGGCGCTTCATCGTTACGGACCAGCCAGTCAGTCTCGATGATGCCATCGTTAAAATCTTTCTTGTCCAGTTTGATGCCGTTATAGGAAAAATACTGAACGACACGAGGCCAGACCTTGTCTTTGCTTTCCTCAACGGAGATAAACTTTTCCCCGTCTTTACGATCCATCTGGACCTGATTGTTACCCACCTCTGCGTAGAAGAATACCGGGCGCGGAGCACGGCCATAACGCTCAGATACAGAGCCAGTCTCATCGGTTTTACTGACCGGATAAATGTCTTCAAGCTCACCAGTGGTCGACTGTAGATGTGATGGAATCTGCAGCTTAGGCATTGTTTTGGAAACCTGATACTTCACCAGTTTGTCCTGGAAGAAGCCGGCATCAGGATTCTGATCCTTGGTGTCATTACTGCTGCAACCGGCCAGAAGACTGACGGCCAAAGCAACACTCATGTATTTGATCGTACTGGATGTCACAGGGGACTCCTCAAATCAGACCGGCGTGGACCAGCGCTTCGCGCACCACGCTATGGTACTGGGGAGAAAGCTTGGTAAGAGGCAAACGGATATCGAAACCGATACGCCCCATTTCTGCCAGCGCCCATTTAACGGGAATCGGGTTAGCTTCAACAAATAGCTTGTTATGCAGTAGCATCAACGTCTCATTCAGAGCACGGGCTTCATCGGCCTTGCCCTGCAGTGCCAATGCACACATTTGAGCCATGGCTTTAGGCGCGACGTTGGCTGTCACAGAAATATCGCCATAGCCGCCCATGAGAATGAAATCCAACGCAGTACCATCGTCACCAGAGTAAAGCGCGAAGCCTGCAGGAGCATTTTCGATCAGCCAGCGACCACGCTCCAGATCACCTGTAGCATCCTTGATCCCAACAATATTGGGAACATCATTAGCTAAGCGCAGTGTTGTCTCACCTGACATGTCGCAGACAGTACGTCCGGGAACGTTATAGAGCACCTGAGGAATGTCGACGGCTTCGGCGATGGTACGAAAATGCTGATACAAACCCTCTTGAGTGGGCTTGTTGTAGTAAGGAACAACGGAGAGACAGCTGTCAGCACCGGCCTCTTTGGCTGCTTTGGAAAGCGCAATCGCTTCGGAAGTCGCGTTGGCGCCGGTACCCGCCATAATATGGATACGACCTTTAGCACGCTCCACAATGTAACGGATTACCTTGGCATGCTCAGCTGGGTCAAGGGTTGCAGACTCACCTGTCGTACCCACCGCGATGATCGCACTGGTGCCGGATTCGATATGCCACTCAACCAGCGCATCCAGGGCGGCCCAGTCAATTGCTCCACCAGCTGACATTGGTGTCACCAAGGCGACGAGGCTACCTTTGATCATAATCTCTCCGTTACGAAAATCAGTCGTTATCAGGCATAACCTGAAAATTGCCGCCTCATTCTAAAGCACGACTGCGCAAAGGCAAGTTACGCTTGTATTCCATTTGCTCGCCCCCAAATTTAGCCAACATCAAGGCCATAAGCGACGTCAGTGAGGACACTTCATGAGCACAGTTCAGGTAGGCGAAAAGATTCCGGAATTCAGCGCAGCAACCCATTTGGGTGATATCAACAGTAGCGAGTTCAGCGGTAAACAAGTCGTTATCTATTTTTACCCGAAAGACAATACGCCTGGCTGTACTACAGAAGGTCAGGATTTCCGTGATAGTTTCTCGGCGTTCGAAGCGGCGAATACCATGATTATCGGTGTATCCCGCGATAGCCTGCGTACCCATGAAAACTTTGCCAAGAAGCATGAGTTTCCGTTTGCGCTATTAAGCGATCCTGATGAAAAAATTTGCCGCCTTTTTGATGTTATCAAATTGAAAAAGCTCTATGGCAAGGAACATGAGGGTATTGAACGCAGCACCTTCCTGTTTGATAACAATGGCATCCTGCAAAAAGAATGGCGCAAGGTTAAAGTGAAAGGTCATGTTGAAGAAGTTCTGGAAGCAGCCAAGTCAATACAAAGCTGAGGTTATGATGGGTTAAGACCCATACAGTCAGAGCAAGAGCATTAAAAAGGGGCTTTATCAGCCCCTTCTCTTCCAGCATTACCCGGAATGATTAGTCGTAATAATTTCCTGCTCGCGAGGCCAGGCATGAAGCACTGCCTTACACAGCGTCGCCAGCGGAATGGCAAAGAACACTCCCCACAGCCCCCAGAACCCACCGAACACCAGTACTGCAATAATAATGGCTACCGGATGCAGGTTAACAGCCTCCGAGAACAACAAAGGGACCAGCACGTTGCCATCCAACGCCTGAATGATCCCATAAGCAACCATCAGATAAATAAAGCTATTACTCCACTCCCACTGAAAGTAGGCGATCAGTGCGACCGGAATGGTTACCACGGCAGCACCGATGTAAGGTATCACGACGGAAAGCCCAACCAATAAGGCCAGCAACGCCGCATAGTTGAGATCAAGCAAAGCAAAAGCCACGTAAGAGACTGCACCGACGATCAGAATCTCAATCACCTTGCCGCGCACATAGTTGGAAATTTGCGCATCCATTTCCACTGAGACCTGAGCAAGCAGCTTCCGTTTGCGTGGAAGAAAGTTCTTTGCCCACCAGCCAGTGATCAATTTGCCATCCTTCATGAAGAAGAACATGAGAATCGGCACCAAAATGCTGTAGACCAGAATCGTCATCACGTTGGCAATAGAAGATAACGAAAAGCTCACCAGAAACTGACCCAGTCGACCCACCTCGCCTGTTGCCTGCGAAATCCAGTTGCGTACTTGTTCGGCGGAGACTAGATCCGGATATCGTTCGGGTAATAGCATCAAAGATGTCTGCCCGTCATTGAGCATACGTGGCAGCTCTTTAAGCAGGTTATTTAGCTGTCCCCAGATAATGGGTAACAAGAAAACCACAAAGCCGAAAAAGACTCCGACAGCGATCACGAAGACACTGATCACCGCTAGTGTATGAGGAATGCCACGCCGCTCCACCCAGGCAACAATACCCTGCAGAAGAAAAGCCAGAATAACGCTGGCAAAAAGTGGTGCGAGGATATGCCCCATGAAAAGCACGACCAGCAGCGCCAACAGCAGCTGGAAAAATAACACCAGAGCCTCTTCATTAGAGAAGTGCCGGTCAATCCAGTCTTTTAATACGCTGAACATTTATGCGCTTTCTCCCTTGGTAATCCAGAAGTGATAAATCCCCTCTTCAACGGTGCTTCGCACCAACACATGAGGGCTCAGATTGACGAAGGCAGGAATATCACGCTCGGCGCCAGCATCGGTTGCCAGCACATGAAGAGTTTCACCCGACGACAAGGGTTTTAAAGCAAGTTTGGTTTTTAACAATGGCAACGGACAGGCGAGCCCTGTCGCATCCAGAATCGGGGTTTCCAAAAGCAACACTCACAAGGTTGGTAGCGGCAGGAAGCCACTGTATAGCAAAATTTTGTCACGGCTGCATCATTGCTGCCTTGGAACACCGGGGATAGACTGATTCAGCGGTTAGGGAGGATAGATGTGAAAAAAGCTTTTGTTCTGGCAACAACATTATTACTTGGCTCAAACCACTCTTTCGCTCTGGATCTTTCCCTGCCTGATCTGGGCGACTATTCTTCCTCTGCAGTTTCCATTAGTGATGAAAACCGCATCGGCGACTATATGCTTCGCCAGCTGCAGGGTTCCGGCCAAACCCTCAACGACCCCGCTCTTGACAACTACCTTTCAGAATTAATCTACGATCTCGCGCCTTATGCGCAGCTGCCCGATCCCAATGTACACGTGCTCGTCATGCGAAGCACACAGCTGAACGCTTTTGCTATTCCAGGCGGATTGATTGGCGTAAATGCCGGACTTCTCAAGTACGTGGATAATCAGGACCAGCTGGCTTCAGTTCTGGCGCACGAGTTAAGCCACCTGAGCCTTCGTCACTACGCGCAGCAAGTTACCCAACAAGAGAAAGAGCGCCCTTTCTGGATTGCCTCAATGGTCGCCAGTGCTGTGCTGGGGATTGCCGCAGGAGCACAAGCCGGAGGGGCTGCGATTTCCTCCAGTATGGCAGCGCAGGATGGTCATGCCCTCACATACAGCCGCATGCATGAAGAAGAAGCTGACCGAAGAGGCTTATCAGTGATGGCTGCGGCGGGCTTTGACCCGGAAGCCATGCCTGAAATGCTCAAGAAACTGGAGCATGACTTCAATAGCAACACGACGGTGCCAGAGTTTCTGCTCACCCATCCGCTTACCCAGAACCGTGTTGCCGATGCCGAAGCCAGAGCAGCGCAATACCCACAGAAATCAGACCCTGTCGATCCGCGTTTTCTAATGATGCAGGCTCGAGCTAACGTGCTCGCCAATAAAGCGAGCCAACAGATTCTTAATTATTACCGCTCGCGGGTCGCAAACCTGCCTGATAATGCCGGCGCACACTACGGTTATGCCCTGACGGAGCTGGAGCGAAAAGAAGGCAATAACGCTGCGTCTTCCATAAAATGGCTTGAGACGCATCAAAGTAATGATCTCTCAGTTCAAACCCTGCGCGCACGCTACCTTGAACAAACCGGTAAGCCAGAACAAGGCCTTGATGTTCTGAATACCTATTGGGGAATCTTTCCCGGAAATCTGATCATTGGGACTGAGCTTGCACGTATGCAGGAGGAACATGGTCATCTTGAAGATGCAAGAAAGACCCTGTTGCAGCTTAGCCAGTCTCATCCTGAAGTAGCTGATGTGTGGTACAACCTCTCCGAAGTTGAAGGCAGGCTACAGCATATTATCGCCGTGCATGAATCCAGAATTCAGTACTTTATGCATACCGCCTCTTGGGAGCTCGCCAAGAAGCAGATTCGGTATGCGCGAAATGCCCGCGGCCTGACAAAAGAGGACAATGATGTACTGGATGCCATGGACACCAAGGTTAAAAATTGGGAAGGCTGGGAAAAGTCGATGCGCTAATTCATCGACATCATATATAGCACTAACAAAAAAGCGCTCTCTGGAGCGCTTTTTTAATCTCGTCAATTAGCGACGAAGCGAAGCTGTGAAATCGAGCATTCGGTTCAAGGGGATCAGTGCTTTCTCGCGGAGCGCATCATCCACATGAATCTCCTGATCTTTATTACGCAGCACAGCAGCCAGGCGCTCAAGAGAGTTCATTGCCATCCACGGACACAGTGCACAGCTTCTGCAGGTAGCGCCATTACCACGAGTAGGAGCCTCGATTAACTGCTTTCCGGGAGCAGCCTGCTGCATCTTGTAAAAAATCCCTTTATCTGTCGCCACGATAAAGGTGTCGTTGGGCATAGTCTGAGCAGCCTTGATAAGCTGACTGGTACTTCCCACCACATCGGCCAGATCGACCATAGCCTCCGGCGACTCAGGATGGACTAAAATAGCAGCATCAGGATATACCGCTTTGAGGTCTGTCAGGCCTTTGGCCTTGAACTCTTCGTGAACAATACAAGAGCCGTTCCACATCAGCATATCGGCACCTGTTTCACGCTCAATGTAGCGGCCGAGATGCTTATCGGGGCCCCAGATAATTTTCTGCCCCTGGTCCATCAGATGCTCAACGATTTCCAATGCACAACTGGAAGTCACCACCCAGTCAGCCCGAGCTTTGACCGCTGCAGAAGTATTGGCATACACCACAACTTGTCGGTCGGGATGCTGATCACAAAAGGCGGAGAACTCTTGCTCAGGACAGCCAATATCCAGTGAACAGGTTGCTTCAAGTGTCGGCATCAGGATGGTTTTTTCAGGGCTAAGAATCTTCGATGTCTCTCCCATGAAACGGACACCGGCCACCACTAAAGTAGAGGCTTCGTGATGCTTGCCAAAGCGCGCCATTTCAAGAGAATCAGCAACACAACCGCCGGTCTCCTCTGCCAGAGCCTGAATAACGGGATCGGTATAGTAGTGAGCTACAAGACAGGCATCATTCGCTTTAAGCAGGCTTTTAATTTCTTCTTTATAAGCTTCAGTGTCCTGAACTGACATTTCTGATGTCAGGCTTATACGCGCAAGATGCTCTCGCACCATGACCTTATCGGCTATCTCTTTTTCAGTGAGCATATCGATTCGCTATTCCCTACTAACACAACAACCACTGGATCTGCAAGGCTCTGCGCAGACTCGCTGGGTGGGCGATTATACCTAAACCCCCAAGTCAGGAATACAAAAAAGGCACTGTGCAATACACAGTGCCTTCAGTGCGGCTCTCTTTATCCAATCAGCTTAATTCAGCGTCTTCAGATAATCCTGAGCCAGTTTCGCAGCAGATGAGTCAGCATAACCGCTAATCACCTGCTGCAGATAATTCTTGGCGTTGTCCTTATCACCTCGACGGGCAGACAACACTCCCAGCTTGTAAAGCGCATCAGGAACCTTCCGGTTTTCAGGGAACGCCGTCACCACCTTGGCAAAAGCTTCTCTGGATTGCGCCGTGTCTGGCGGAGACATCGCCAGGTAAATCTCACCCAACCAATACCAAGCATTGCCGGTCAGCTTACCGCTGGGATAGCGCTGAACGAATTGCTGATAGGCTGTGGCGGCCTGGTCGAATGCTCGGCTACGTACGAGCTGAAAGGCACTATCGTACTCTGCTTGCTCACTTGCACTGCTGCTAGCTGTTGTACCACCAGCATTACCAGAGCCAGAAGCAGCATCAGAGGGGCCAGAGGCTCCCTCCGAGGAGGAAGCAGGCAGGTCTGCCGCACCTGTTCCTGCTCCCATGTCACTGCTAGCGCTTGTCGAGCTAAGACGCGATATACGCCCATCAAGATCGAGGTATTGATCCTTCTGATCCTGCTGCAACTGTTTTACCTGATAGTTCAGCTGTTCAATCTGACCACGCAGGCTCTGCAACTCTCGCTGCAGACTCTGGATTTGCTCATACTGACCTCCGCTGAAACCGCCACCCTGACCAGAAGCAGAGTTACTACTGGAGTAACCACTGCTACTGGTTGAGTTATCAACCGAGTTCATTTCCAGGACTGGGACCGTATCGGCCCAAACCTGGGATACTGTCAGTACAGCTCCCAGACTTACAGATAACAATAAGGGCTTATTTCGCATCTAATTCAGATCACTGATACTTCAGCTCAACACGACGGTTTTCAGACCACGCATCCTTGTTGCTGGATGGGTTGGCTGGTTTTTCTTCGCCGTAGCTAACGGTTTCAATGCTGCTGGAGTTAACGCCCTGGTCCATCAGGAATGCAGCAACGGCTTTCGCACGACGCTCGCCCAGTGCCAGGTTGTACTCACGGGTACCCCATTCGTCAGTGTTACCTTCCAGACGTACATGAACAGAAGGATTAGAACGGATGTACTGCGCATGAGTAGCCAGCGCATCACGGTACTCAGGTTTGATCTCTGAGCTATCGAAGTCAAAGTAAAATACTGATGGGATGTTGGCAATAGCAGATGCATCCATCGCGCCATTGGCGTTACCAGAATCAGTACCATAGGTAGAACCGGAGGACATATCAGTGCCCTGACCAGCATCAGTAGTCTTCCCTGAAGTGCTACAACCAGCCAGGTACGCCAGTGACAGGCCCAGGGCAACGGCTTTGCTAACAGCAGACAGTTTCATTTTGGATCTCTCCAGTATCACAAAAAATTAAATGGCAGTTATGTTTGGCCCAGAAGGCCGGTTTGCCTGTCTTATCAGTTCAGATAAGGAGACCAGGCAGGTTCACGCACGTCACCTGTAGCATCAGGCAATACGTACTTGAAACGTCCATCCATGGAAACCACGGACAGTACACCTTTACCACCCTCTTTGGTGGCATAAATCACCATCGTGCCGTTAGGCGCGATACTTGGCGACTCATCAAGATTGGATTCCGTCAGCGGAGTCACACGGCCTGTTTGCAGATCATGTACAGCAACATGGAAGCTGGCCCCACGAGACTCACGATGAACAGTAACCAGGAAACGACCGTCCTGACTAAGCTCACCTTTTGCATTGTAATTACCGACAAAGGTGAGACGCTGCACATCACCACTGGCGAGGTTCATTTTATAAATCTGCGGCTGACCACCACGGTCAGAGGTAAAGATCAATCCACGCCCATCAGGAGTATAGCTGGGTTCTGTATCAATGGAGAATTGATGGGTCAGGCGCTTCAAATCAAGATTGCCAAGATTCAGCTGGTAAATTTCAGCATTGCCATCTTTGGAAAGCACCAAAGCCAGTTTGTTGCCATCTACAGACCATGCAGGAGCGCCGTTTAAGCCAGGGAAAGACTTAAGGCGCTGACGCTGTCCGGTTGACAGATTCTGAATATAGATTGCCGGACGCGTGGTTTCGAAAGAAACATAAGCCAGTTTCTTGCCATCATGTGACCAGGATGGAGAAAGAATGGGCTCATTCGACTCAAGAATAGTACGAGGGCGAGCGCCGTCAGCATCCGCTACGATCAACCGATATTTACCTTTGCCGCCAGCAAAGTGCTGTGCCGATACATAAGCAATACGGGTTGAGAAGGCACCACGGATACCTGTGAGCTTTTGATAGATCTGGTCGCTGATATAGTGTGCAATATCCCGCAAATTATTCTGACCACCATTAACCTGGCCGGAAAGAATACGCTGCTCATGAGCAACATCGTACAGTTCGAACTCAGCGTGATACTGGCTGCCTTGTTGGGTCAGACGGCCGATAACAAGATACTGCTGCTTCAGGATGGTCCAGTCCCGATAGAAGATCTGGTCTTGCTGATAAGGCCAGTTCAGCATGCGCCCACGCTCAAGTGGGGCAAACTGACCAGAACGTTTCAAATCATCAGAAACGATCTGGGAAATATCTTCACTAAGAGGTGACCCCTGCCATTGCATGGGAACAATTGCGATAGGTGTCGGGTTATCCGCACCTTTGGTAATCTCAATGGTCAGCTCGGCATGCGCAAGACTTACGCTCAGCATGCAGAGCAATCCCAGGCAGAGTTTTTTAAACATACACATACTCTCTATTAGAACCGCAGATCAGAAGGTTTGAACCTTAGAATGAAGTTACGGAAATTGGCATCAAAAACTTTCGGATCAAGTTTCTGAAGCTCATCAAACTGCACCACACGTTTGACGGCATTGACCGCACTACTATCAAAGGCATCATTACCACTTGAAGCCACCACCTGAACATCGACTACTTTGCCTGAACTGGTGAGGTTAATGCGTAACTGCACCACCATGTCATTTCGGGCAGAAGGCGGTCTGACCCAGGCTTCACTCACCAGTTTGTTGATATAACCTTTCGCATCATTAACGGACGTACTGTCATTCGAAGCAGCCGCATTCAAATCATTTTGAAGGGCTTTCTTCAAGGCTTCCTGACGCTGTTTCTCTTCAGCTTTCTTACGTGCTTCGTCCGCTTTTTTCTTTTCTTCCTGCGCTTTTTGCTTAGCGTCAGCAGCCGCTTTCTTGCGCGCATCCTCTATGGCTTTTTGACGCTTCGCTTCGTCTGCCTTAGCCTTCTCAGCAGCTTTCTTATCTGCTTCCGCTTTAGCTTTAGCATCGGCTTCTGCTTTCTGCTTAGCCTCTGCTTCAGCTTCGGCCTTCGCCTTCGCTTCTGCTACTTTCTTAGCTTCTTCAGCCGCTTTACGTTCAGATTCGGCTTTTGCTTTGGCCTGAGCATCAGCTTCGGCTTTTTGCGCTTCAGCACGCGCCTCTGCAGCTTTTTTAGCTTCATCAGCCGCTTTTTTCTGGGCTTCTTGCTGAGCTGCCTTTTGTTCTTCCAGCTCTTGCTTCGCTTGTTCTTCGGCCTGGCGTTTCTCTTCCTGAACACGTTGAGCTTCTTCAGCTTTACGCTTTTCTTCTTCAACCTGCTTGGCTTGCTCCGCCAGACGCTGCTTGTCGGGTTGAGTTTTTGCCTTGCCTTTGCTGAGCGCCTTTAGATCAATCATCTCGGCTTCAACATAATGCGGCATGGGTTGCGGCGGGCGAGATTCGTAAGCGAATGTCCAATTCACTACAAAAGCGCCGATAATCAGCACATGCAGCAGGATCGCCAGTACGGTAGGAGTAAAATACGAACGGCTGGAAAAAACGCTCACGACATCAAGGCTCAGTTACCAGTCCTACAGTTCCCGCACCTGCTTCCTGCAGGGCCACCATGAGTCCAACAACCAGGTTGTATTGAACCCGCTTGTCGCCTCGTACAAAGACTTTAGTCTTTGGGGCCTCAGCCAGAATTTTGGCAACCTGTTGCTGAATCAACGACAGCTCCACAGGCTCTGTGTCTTTGCCGCCATGGCTTAAAAAGTACAAGCCATCGGCATTAACCGTAACAATTACAGGTTCCTGATTCTGCTCTGACTGAATCGGATCCGCTGGCGCCTTGGGCAACTCAACAGAAACCCCTTGAGTCAGCATAGGAGCGGTAACCATAAAAATAACCAGCAACACCATCATGACGTCGATATAAGGCACGACGTTCATTTCGGCATTTAATCTACGTCCGCGACGAGCCATAACGCTTAGCCATCCATCGTGTGAAGTTTGCGATACAGGATGGCACTAAACTCATCCGCAAAGGTTTCATAATGGTTTAACAAGCGATCAACTTGCGCCGCAAAACGGTTGTAGGCGACGACAGCAGGGATAGCAGCAAAAAGACCAATCGCAGTAGCGATCAACGCCTCTGCAATACCGGGAGCAACTGTCGCCAGTGTAGCCTGCTGAACATTAGACAGACCGATGAATGCATTCATGATCCCCCAGACGGTACCAAACAAACCAATATAGGGGCTGACAGAACCTACGGTTGCCAGAAAAGGAAGATGCACCTCGAGCTTATCCTGCTCTTTGGACACAGCCACTTTTAGAGAGCGTTGCACGCCCTGCATAACAGTTTCAGGATCAACATTGGGCTGCTGACGCATACGTGAGAATTCTTTGATACCGGAGGCGAAGATATTCTCTACACCATTATCATCATCCTGATTGGCGGAGATTTCTCGATAAAGACGGCTGAGATCCATACCTGACCAGAAACGGTCTTCGAATTCTTCCAGCGCTTTTCTGGATGAGTTCATCACAGCTCGGCGTTGGAAAATGATGATCCAGGACAGCACAGAGGCCATAAAAAGGATCAGCATAACGATTTGCACCAGCACGCTCGCATTAGAGACGAGCCCCCAAACGGACATATGCTGTTCGGCCACTCAAAACACTCCAGGCAGAATAAAAAGGAAATGTAAGCCTAATGGATTTATTACTTAATGCCTACTGGCAGAGTTTTTGCGTGCGAGAATATTCTTTTCAAAATATTTCGGCTGATAGGATGCGTGACTCGTAGGAATTGCGCACAGGATAGGGAGTTCATCGAAAAAAGAGAAGAGGCGCTCATGCCGATATTTTTTTCATGTGATGATCACTTTTTTTTGTCATCACACTGACATTGATCGCAATAAACAGTTAAAGGATTTTCCCCTAGTCGCGCAGGTTCTATATCCTGGTGACAGATAATACAAATACCGTATTCCCCTTCCTCAATTGCAGCCAGCGCCTGTTCTATTTGCCCAAGTCGTACAAATTGGCAATGACAAAAATCTTTACTGGGGACCGGTAAAAAGGATGCTTCTGACTTCAGCTGCTGCAAATTTTGATATTGCGCCAGCAGAGATCGTTGCACTGCCAGCACATGGGATGTCGTCAAACCTGTCATCATGCACCTCAACTCCGGGGATCAGAGCCAAGCAGTGTATTCATGCCCTTAAAGATGAGCCTTGATGCAGGTCATGACAGATCAGATTTATCTCGATTGGACAGATTAGCGCCGCTCCAGCGCAAAGTGCTCGTAGGCTTTATCTGTCGCCATACGTCCGCGCGCCGTCCGGGTCAAAAATCCTTGCTGGATAAGAAAAGGCTCAAGCACATCCTCAATGGTATCGCGCTCCTCGCTAATCGCAGCGGCCAAACTGTCAATACCGACGGGACCACCATTGAAGTGCTCAATCAATGTTACCAGCAGGCGTCGGTCCATGTGATCAAAGCCTTCTTTATCCACATTCAGCATATCCAGCGCCTGACCGGCAATGCTTTCAGTGATAGTGCCATCACCCTTAACTTCCGAGAAATCACGAACCCGGCGCAACAGGCGATTAGCTATACGTGGTGTTCCCCGAGAGCGACGAGCAATCTCAAAGGCACCTTTGGACTCAATTCCCACACCCAGGAGTTGTGATGAACGCTCAACAATGTGAGTCAGATCTTTGACGTTATAAAACTCCAGACGCTGCACAATCCCGAAGCGGTCACGTAAAGGTGACGTTAAAAGACCTGCTCTTGTTGTTGCGCCGATAAGCGTAAAAGGAGGGAGATCAAGCTTTATAGAGCGAGCGGCGGGCCCCTCTCCAATCATGATATCCAGCTGGTAATCTTCCATCGCAGGATAAAGTACTTCCTCCACGGCAGGATTCAGCCGGTGAATCTCATCGATAAAGAGCACATCCATTGGCTCAAGATTGGTTAGCATGGCGGCAAGATCGCCCGCTTTCTCCAGTACAGGGCCAGATGTTGAGCGAATGCTTACCCCCATTTCATTGGCAATAATATTAGCCAGCGTCGTTTTGCCCAGACCCGGTGGTCCAAAGACCAGCGTATGATCCAGCGCTTCACCACGGTTCTTCGCAGCCTGAATAAAAATTTCCATCTGCTCGCGAACCGCGTGCTGACCAATGTATTCATCCAGACGTTTTGGACGAATCGCGCGATCCTGAGACTCTTCTCCACCCTTAAGTGTGGGACTAATAAAACGATCCGCTTCGATCATGCCAATGACCTGTGTTTATTCATGAATAGAGAAGTCGCTAAATGTATGAATGTAAAAGGATGGCTAACGAGCCGCCATCGACTTCAATGCCACTTTAAGCAGTGACTCTACAGTCAACGCTTGCCCTTCCAGCGTCTTTTCTGCCTGAATGAGCACCTTGCTGGCATCTGCAGGCTTATACCCCAAGGCAATCAGCGCCTGCTCTGCTTCCAAACGCACATCCTGTGCGGGAGATGAAGCCGACGCACTCAACACGCCACCATCCAGACTGAAGTCAGCGGCATCAACATTTAAATTCCAGGTTTCCAAACGGTCACGCAATTCGACCAGCAAGCGCTCTGCCGTTTTCTTTCCAACACCAGGCACTTTGACAAGGCGATTGATATCACCGTCATGCACGCTGCGAACCAGTTCTTTTACTTCCAGAGAGGACAGAATTGAAAGAGCCAGCTTCGGGCCTACACCGTTCGCCTTGATCAGGATTCGGAACACATCGCGTTCCTGCTTTTCTGAGAAGCCAAACAATAAGTGAGCATCCTCTCGAATCACCTGATGGGTATATAGAACCACCTTTTTACCACGTTCAGGCAAACGGAAATGAGTCTGCATGCTGGCTTCAATCTCATAACCAACACCGGCGACATCCAACAATAGCGCGGGCGGAGACTTTTCCAGCAACATCCCTTCAAGACGACCAATCATTTCACTACTTATCCTATATCTCTGAGTCTGAGTTCAGCGCGAGGTATCCGGGCTTCTGAGCCAGGCAGGAAGACGTAACTGCCAATAAATGGCAGCAATCCTGAGCACCAGAATCAATCCCATGGATGCCCAGGTAAATAAAAGTTTTGGGCCTTCAAGACTGACTAAAAAGGTGTAGAAGGCAGCCCCCAGAATACAAGGCGTGGCATAAAGCTCACGGTGAAAAATCAGCGGAACCTCTCCTGCCATCACATCCCTGATAATACCGCCGAGGCAGGCCGTCATTACGGCCATTACTATACTGATCAGTGCCGGGGCATTCATCGCGTTCGCCATTTCCGCACCAATGATGGTAAAAACCGCCAGACCAATGGCGTCGGCAAGCGCCAGTGCGGTATCAGGAATACGGCACCAGCGCGCAAGATAAAAGGTCAATGTTCCGGCACTGAGAGCGAGCGCCAGATATGAAGGGTCTCGAATCCAGCCGACGGGCAGCCCCAACAATAAGTCCCGGAGGGTTCCACCACCAACTGCCGTCACGACGGAGAAGACAAGCACCCCGAAAATATCCAGACGCTTGTCCATACCACGCAGCGCCCCAGCACTGGCAAATACCAGAGTACCGAAGATATCCAGCCAGTGAATCAACGTCAGGCTATTCACTGCGCTTTTGCTCCCAACTGCCGTTGAATACGTTCTTCCAGCGTCACGTTGGTTGATGTAACGACTGAGCGTTTGTGGGCGTGACAAATAGCAATAGCCAACGCATCGGCAGCATCAGCCTGTGGCAAACCCGGTAGTTTCAATAACGCCATCACCATGTGTTGCACCTGCTGCTTGGCCGCTGAACCTTTGCCCACAACAGCCAGTTTGACTTCACGTGCAGCATACTCCGCCACAGACAAGCCATGCTGCGCCAGGCTAACAATAGCCACTCCCCGCGCCTGCCCCAGTTTCAAGGCCGAGTCCGCATTTTTAGCAACGAAAACGCGTTCAATCGCAGACTCATCCGGTTTGTGCCAGGTGACAAGCTCTTCGATGGCATTCTGAATTTGCAGTAAACGTGCGGGCAACTCATCACCTGAAATACGAATACAGCCACTGGCAACATAGGTCAGCCGGTTGCGTTCGACGGAAATCACACCGTATCCGGTAATCCGGGAACCAGGATCGATTCCCATAATGACTGTCATGCTTTACTACCTAACACTTACTTTGCTTTATGGCCGCAAGATTACTGTATATCCATACAACAATCAAAGCACCCGGCCGAATAGAAAAAGACCCACATCAGTGGGTCATCATTTACGGCTCAACCTTAAACTCTAGCTGTAGCAGCTCTCAGGGATTATCGCATTGTGATAAACGTTCTGAGCATCATCCAGATCTTCCAGCACATCAATCAAGCGAACAATTTTTGCACCTGACTCCTCATCAAGCTCAACCTCTGTCGAAGCGACACGATCCAGCTCAGCATGACTTGACCGGTAGCCTTGTGAGGCCAGAGCATCCATCACAGCATGAAAATCTTCTGGCGCAGTTACGACTTCAATAACGCCATCATCATGGGCAACCACATCCTGAGCCCCAGCGTCGATAGCCGCTTCAAACAGCACCTCTTCCTCAGCCCCCTCAAACGTCATTACCCCCCTAGACTCAAAAAGATAGGCCACAGAACCATTGGTACCAAGATTACCGCCCGCTTTCGTAAACGCAGCTCGTACATTGGCAACGGTACGATTCACATTATCCGTCATGCACTCAATGAGAATAGCAACGCCATTCGGACCATAGCCCTCGTACACCAGCTCATCCAACTGCTCATCATTACCGCCTCCAGCACCACGGGCAATGGCCTTGTCGACAGTGTCACGCTTCATATTAGCGCCCAGTGCCTTGTCGATAGCGGTTCGCAAACGCGGATTTTCCGATGGATCGGCACTGCCGTTACGAGCGGCAACAGTCAGCTCACGGATTAGCTTGGTAAAGACCTTACCTTTCTTGGCATCCTGAGCGGCTTTTCGGTGTTTGATATTCGCCCATTTACTATGGCCTGCCATGCCTTCTCTCCTCTTTCACCACTGACATCAGCTTTAAGCCAGTCAGTGTTTCCTCAGGGACTAACTTTCTCAGAAACTAACAAAAAGAGGGCCATAAAGGCCCTCTTGTCTTACTCGGCCTGCAATCAGGCTTCGGATGCCTTAGTACGCACCCGAATATTCAGCTCACGCAGCTGCTTGGCACTGACTTCTCCAGGCGCATCGGTCAGCAGACAGGCAGCGCTCTGGGTTTTCGGGAAGGCAATCACTTCACGGATCGACTTCGCACCAGTCATCAGCATCACCAGACGGTCAAGGCCGAATGCCAGACCACCGTGGGGAGGAGCACCGTAACGCAGCGCATCCAGCAGGAAGCCAAATTTCTCTTCCTGCTCTTCCGGAGAGATATTCAGCAGATCAAAAATCGTCGCCTGCATATCCTGGCGGTGAATACGAATAGAACCACCGCCCAACTCGACACCGTTAAGCACCATGTCATACGCGCGAGATAGTGCCTGCGCCGGATTGGCGCGCAACTCTTCAACGGAGCAGCTTGGTGAAGTGAAGGGATGGTGAACAGCGTGCAGGCTGCCATCGTCTTCTTCCTCAAACATGGGGAAGTCAACAACCCACATTGGCGCCCATTCAGCGGTGTAAAGATTCATATCCTCACCCAGCTTGATACGCAGCGCGCCCAAGGCTTCGTTAACGATTTTCGCCTTGTCGGCACCGAAGAAAATCAGGTCACCATTCTGCGCACCAACACGCTCAACAATTTTGAACGCATTATCTTCACCCAGATGCTTAACGATAGGTGACTGCAAACCGGTTTCACGATTGCTGATATCGTTGACCTTGATGTAGGCCAGACCTTTGGCACCGTAAATGCCGACAAACTTGGTGTAATCATCAATCTGCTTACGGGACAGTTCATTACCGTTAGGCACTTTCAGCGCTGCAACACGACCTTTCGGGTCATTAGCCGGGCCAGAGAAGACTTTGAACTCAACACCAGCCACCAGATCAGCCACATCAACCAGCTCCAGCGGGATACGCAGGTCAGGCTTGTCAGAACCAAAACGGCTCATCGCCTCGCTGAAGGGCATACGTGGGAATTCACCAAACTC
The DNA here is from genome assembly GCF_046614695.1 of Pokkaliibacter sp. CJK22405. Taxonomy (NCBI): domain Bacteria; kingdom Pseudomonadati; phylum Pseudomonadota; class Gammaproteobacteria; order Oceanospirillales; family Balneatrichaceae; genus Pokkaliibacter; species Pokkaliibacter sp. CJK22405. Next base: position 19,638 of record NZ_JBKKHQ010000015.1, on the reverse strand, counting down.
GATCCCCTTGAGATCCTTGAACAGGTTACGAATCATGCCCTCAGTAATGGCCATGATGTCTTCTTCGCTCAGGAAGGAGGTCTCGATATCAATCTGAGTGAACTCTGGCTGACGATCAGCTCGCAGGTCCTCGTCACGGAAGCAACGAGCAATCTGATAGTAGCGATCAAAGCCAGATACCATTAGCAGCTGCTTGAACAGCTGAGGAGACTGAGGCAGAGCAAAGAAGTTGCCTTCGTGAGTACGACTAGGCACCAGGTAGTCACGTGCGCCTTCAGGCGTTGCACGAGTCAGGATAGGTGTTTCGATATCCAGAAAGCCATGCTCTTCCAAATAGTTGCGAATCAAATGAGAGATACGCGATCGCAGACGCAGTTTATTCGCCATTTCGGGACGACGAAGATCGATATAACGATGCTTCAGACGAATGTCTTCGCCGATCTGCTGATAGTCATCCAGCATGAAAGGAGGCGTATCGGCCTTGTTCAGGATCTCCAGTTCGTAACCCAGAACTTCAATCTGACCAGTGCCCATATCGGCGTTTTCAGTGCCCGCCGGACGCGCGCGAACACGGCCGGTGACCTTAACAACATACTCGCTACGAACACTGTCAGCACGAGCGAAGCTTTCTGCGCGATCAGGATCGAATACGACCTGAGCAATGCCTTCACGATCGCGAAGATCGAGGAAGATGACTCCCCCGTGGTCGCGACGGCGATGAACCCATCCGCACAGGGTGATTTCTTGATCTATGTGTGTAGCACGAAGATCGCCGCAATAATGGCTGCGCATAGTTGCTTCCTATTAATTCCTCTTAACTCAGGTTGAACCCGCACCGCTGGATGAGGCAGCGCCCGAGTTGCCCTTGTCGGCAAGATTCTTTTTCTTACCAGTTTTGAAATCGGTTTCATACCAGCCGGTACCCGCGAGGCGGAAACCAGCTGCTGAAATCATCTTGACCAACTGAGGTGTCTGGCACGCTGGACAATCCGTGAGGGGATCATCGCTCATCTTCTGCAGAGCTTCCAGTTCATGGCCACAGCCACCACATTGATACTCATAAATTGGCATAAGGCATGTATCTCACAATACCGAGCCGGCGATAACCACCTGGCTCACCACAGGCCTGTCGACCCAATAAAGCTGCTAAGGGGCGACATTATACCTGTTTTGGCTTCTCTGCCTACTTGCCGGACAAGCCAAGTGCCACTTGCACCAACGCAATTCGTGCTTCTGCTTCTTCTTGCTCATACGCTTCAGCAGGGCCACCCCAAACAGGTTTAGGCCATTGCACATCAGCCGCATTTCTTGAGACATAGTGCAGGTGCAATTGAGGCACCATATTGCCGATAGCGGCAAAGTTCAGTTTCTCGGTCGGAAACATCCGCATCACTTCATTACTGACGAGATTATGCTCCTTCAGCCATAACTGCTGATCCGCAGCATCAAGCTCATGTATTTCACGAAGATCAGCCCGGCGAGGCACAAGAATCAGCCAGGGATAGTGGCGATTATTCATCAGCAACACCCGACTCAAAGGCAAATCCCCCACCACGAAAGTGTCTTTCGCCAGTTGTGGATGCAAGCTAAAACCCGCTTCCGACATCATTCAACTCCCTGCAACAACGTTAGTTAGGCTTTCCTATAGGTATTTAAGAGAAGCAAGCACTCGCTCAGACACCCGCTATTTAAGGCATCGTGCTTAAGTCTGATGCAGAATGGCCGACATCCTGAGTTAATGTCGATTCAAGCATGGTACTTGCATCCAAACCTGCTAAGCTGTCTGGCACCCTAGCAGAGTTGCCATATCAGGAAAACCACGGACCCGAGGGACAACCCGGATGATGATACGAATCCTGCCTAAACTGGAGAAAGCCGAGCATTGGCAGAGCTTTATTCAGCGTGAGCAGCGTTATTGTTTCATCACAGAACCCGAGACGCTGGTAGATCTTCAAGCCAACCATCTGCGCATTACCTGCCTTGATCAAGGCATCCGTAATGGCCGCCAGGCAGTGAAATACAGCATTGGCGCCAAAAACAGCTCCCGCCCTATCCAGCACTTTATTGCTCACTGCCGTTATAGCCTGAGCTACATGATGTACCTGCTTGGCCAACTCGACTTCAGCAAAAGCGTTCTGGATTTCCAGGATAATGAAAGTGGCGAGATCTTCAGCATTCGCAAGTATTTTGCCCGGGAGCGAGAGATTCTCTCACCCAGCCTCCTGACTGAGCTCTCTCCGCTTGGCCATTGGCCTGAGAAATGGACCCTCGGCAGTCTGCTATCACTACTGGCAAACCGTCAGTACCACTATTTGCATACTGGCCAGCAGCAGAAAAAGCTCGATGGCATGGCGCTGCTGCTTAATATTCTGGAAAGCCCCAGCCGGTATCGCGTTCGCGGCCATGAAGACAAGTTACTGATCAGTCGTGATGGCCAGCCTTTTGCGGAAACGGCACCGCGCTTGCCGGTCAGACTGACCGCTCCGGCGCTGCCTCATAAAAAGACAGCACCGGAAATCAGCCTCAGCCAACAGCGGCTGCCTGCTCAAGGCGATAGGGACTATCTGAATTAAGCAACGCCTTTCCTGCCTCCGTCGGAAACTCCACATCCAGATCAACCACATTACCATCACGACAGACGTTGATAATGGTGTCCATGGTTGAAGACATCAGTGAATACTTGTCATCCGGCGCAGCAATCATGGCCTGCAGCCCCAGGTCAGTCATAAAGCCAAGGGAAGTCTGGGTATTGGCAGAGTCAAGCTTGTTAAAGGCCTCATCGAACAAACTAAGGCTGAAGCCGCCCACAACCTGACCTTCATGGCCTTCGCGAAGGCGGTACGTCGCCGCCAGTGCCGCAGCAATGGCCACATAGAATGGCACCTGGTGCTCACCACCTGAACCCGTCTTAATACGCTGAGTCAGAGTGGTTTTGTGATTACCTTCCAGATCCATAACATTCAGTTCGAAGTTATAGAAGTTGCGGTAATCCTGCAGAAGATGCGCCTCACCTTCATCCTGTAGCACCTGATGAATCTTCTCCAGTGCCAGCTTGTGCGGTGAGTCCTCATCAATAGCACTGTCGAACAATGAGCCAACATTGGCCTGATCCTGTCGCGAGAAGGTCTCGACCAGTTCAAGCACATCTTTTAGCTCAGGATTAGGCTGCATGGAGAAGGCATACATTTCCCGGTGGAAAGGACGCTGCTTCAGATGCTGGTTAATCTCTTTTATCAGGCCTTTGATCTTGTCGATCTGATCATTCAGGTGAGCCACAAAGTCCGAACGGAATGCAGTCTCCGCTTCCTGGCGGGCTCGTTCCGCCTGTTTCTGATAAGTCGCCAGTTCAGACTCACGCAGCAAGGTGCTCTGCTGACCCACAAAGGCCATCAGCTCTTCATGACTTGCCTCGCCGTTCAGATGAGAAACCTGATCCGCAGTGATGGTATTCGCGTGATAGCGTGCTTTGTATTCTGCAACCAGATCACGAATGCCGTTACGCTTACGCTCAGAAGACTGCAGTTCAGACTGGGCCTTACGGGCAGATTCAAAAATGATTCGCTCCAATTCTCCGACACAGCTTTCATCCAGATAATCGCGTTTTTCCTGCGCAGACTGCGCATCAAAACCTTCACGTTCAGCACAGCGCTGGCGCGCTTGACCATGTTCCTGCAATTCGTTTTCCAGTACCTCCAGGCCCGCTTCGAGTTTGATACACTCGGTTTTCAGCGATTGAAGCTTGTCCATCGCCTTGCGCTGATCGGCCTGACGGGCCTGCTGCTCCTTAATCGCCTCTTCCAGACGCTGACGTGCCGGGCCATCCTCAAGGTTACGCAACTCTTCGATACTGGTACGTAAGCCGTCCATATCAGACTCAAGCTGCAGGCGCTCATTACACAGTGCAAAAGCAGTCTCGTTATCGGCAGTCAGGCGCGTTGCCAGCTTGATGATGGATTCGCGCAGGCCTTCCAACTGCTGATGCGATTGCTCAAGGGTCTGGTATTCCGTGACCATGGTCTCGAACGCCTTACCCTGATTATCCAGTCGGCTTTCTCGCTGACCGCCACCCAGCATTGGGCTTTCTTCACGAATCGAGGTTGTAGAACCTTCGCTTTGCAACATGCAGTCCGGGGTAATCGCACGCTCCTGCTTAAGCAGCTCGGCTTCGGTTTCTACTGCAATCACACCGCCCAAAGCCCGGTTGATATATGCCTGAGCATCATCACTGCGACAGCTGACAAACTGCAATAGCGAGCGGTCATCACCACGGGACAGCCACTTACTGGTCTGGCGGGTATTCACAATTCGACAGTTCTTGAGGTGGCGACCTTTACGACGATAAAGCGTTACCGCGTCCTGCACCTTGTCGGCATCCACCATCAGCGCCTCACGGCGGCCACCCAGGAAGCTTTCAATAGCCAGACGCCATTTCTCATCCGTCACATCGACCAGCTCACACAGCGGAGTGGAGTCAATCCCATACTCGGCAAGCAAGGCGATCAGCTCCTGAGTGTTACGTTTCAGAGGCGCCTTGCCCTGCTTCATCTGATCAATCGCATCACGAGACTCCTGCAAGTCCTGCTTCATGCGATTCAGCTGAATCACGGTTTCCTGCGCTTGCGCCGCGACTTGTTGACGCACACCATCCACCTGCTTACGCAGAGCGCCGATAACTTTATCGACTTCCACCGGATGCTGCGGCCACTCAGCGGCAGCCAGACCTTCACCTTCCCGCCACAAGCCAACAGCTGTTTTCACGGTTTCCAGAAAGTTAGCAGGCAGCAGTGTTTCATATTTGGCAAAGGCGACCGTTGCACGCAGTACGTCATATTGGCTGGTCAGCTTGGCTTTCACCGAATTCATCGCGTGCTGGCGACTTTCTAGATTGGACTCCAGCGCACGAATCTTATGAATGCTGTCGGTGTTGTTGAGGCTGGCACGGTGCTCAGCCACCTGCTCCATCACCTTTTCAACCGCCGCAGACATTGCCTCAAGGCCTGCCTGCATTTCGCCTTCCTGCTCACGCAAAAGATCAAGCTTCTCAGCCGTTTCTTCTTTTTTCAGATCAGCCTGCTCAAAGCGAGCCTCATGCACCACCCACTCATACTCGCCACCATTTTTAGCATGACGTGTGCAAGCGGCATCCTGATCCTGAATCTTGTCCAGCTCTTCCAGGCGCTTGGCCACCTCACGGGTTTTCGCTTCCATCGCCCGATACTCTTCCAGCGACTTACGGAAAGCGCCGACGTGAACGATGTTCTGATCAAGAACGTATTCCCGGATGAAACGCGTTGGGCTATCAATAGGAGAAAACTTGATGGCGTTTTTGAAGTTCTTAACAAACTTGTCTTCATCATTCGGGAAGTTAGGATCATGGCTCAGATGCACCATAACCTGCTTGAGGAAATGACGAGCACGCTTCTCAATAACCATGCCTTCACAGCGATTACGCAATGACTCGCGCACTTCATCCCAGCTGCGCGGAATGCGCCCGCCGTCCTGACGAACCGTAAAGTCATCCAGGCAAATGGAGAAGTTCGGCAGAATAAAACGCCCCAGAATGTCTTCGTCGGGATTCGACAGCGAGGTAGTCAGAGCCATACCCATCGCGGTCTCTTCACCGGTCTGCTGATCCTTGAAGCTCAGCGCCAGATAAGTGATGGCATCTTCACGATGATGCTTACGACCTGAAGCGTCAGTTTCATCCAGATAACCCAGGCAGTAGGTGCGCAGGCTACGTTCACTGCGTTCACCGGCACTGGCGTTAAAGCTGAGCCACTGTTTATTACCACCCATCAGCACCGTTTGCACAGCATCCAGAATGGAGGACTTCCCCGAGCCGTTAGGTCCAACGATTGCAACATTACCACGCACCGGGATTTCAACGGCGCCCAGCATGTACCAGTTAACCAGAACAATGCGATTAAGCTGTTTCATCGTCTTCCCCGTTTTCGTCGTCACTGAGCTCATCGCTGGTAGCGGACTGAGCAACAGCTTCGGCCTTAACCTTGGTGGTATTGTCTTCGTCAGAATCACTCTCAGCGTCATCAGAAGCGGAAGCCTCATCAGTTTTAACCGTTTTAGAAACGCCATCCTCATCACTGATCAACTGCTCCAGCTGACCAAGATAATCCTCAACCACTACCTGTCGAATCACAGGCTGGATCACTAAGGTGAAGTTTTTCGGGTCAGTCTCGTGAGGCTTACCCCGCTCAATAATGCCGTGGCGGGCAAACAGCGCGAGAATGTCCTTCATTCGCGTTTCGTTGGGCAATTCTTTGCTGGTCAGGTGCTCAAAGCTTTGCAACAGTTTATCGAGATCCACATAAGCCCTGCCTGACTCGACCTCAAAGCTTTCCAGTTTCTCTTCATACAGTTGACGCATCACCAGCAAGAAGAGTGACTCATCGAGTTTAAGGCGCAATGTACGCTCATCTTCACCAGGCAGAATACCGACAAACGCCTCATCCGCCTGATACACCAGATTCCAGCCAATAGCCTCGAACAGGTTGCGGAAATACTCCAGATGCTCTGTCACCAGAAAATAGTGGCTGCGCTGGCTGGTTTTCTCGGCATAGAGAAACTGATTCGCAATCAGTTGTTTTGCCGCCAGGATGAAGTCATCGGCTTCATGGTTTTCGGCCTTGCGGGCCGCTTTGACGAGATCACCCAGCATCAATTGATCCTTTCAATAACAAAGTCGCGGCACTCTACCATCCCGCCAACGCAGGTGTAGGTTTCCTTGAACTGAATTCGATAAAGCTGACTTAGCTGCTTGCCCTGTTTACCCATGGACATCATGTGACGGACATAACTAAAGCAGACGTAATCCTCAATACTGTCTATCGCAAAGTCCTTGGCATCTATCCGTGCCTTGCTGGCCAGCTGCGTTTCAAGATAAGCACCTACTTTTTCTGCGGACACTTCTCGACGCGCTTTAAAGGATTTGAAACGTTCGCGCAGAGCCAGAACTTCGGGGTCAATCGCTTGCTGGCGAATAACCCGGGGAGGCGGTACAGGACGACGGCGCGGCGGAACCCGAACCGAGCGGGGCGAGATAAAGGCCGGCTGATTAAGCGTCCCGATAGCGGGAATCGTTTCTTCGTCATGCTCACTGACCGCCGTAATCAGGCGCTGCAGATAAGCTGACAGTCCCGGTGTGGTTTTATCCATGTAGCGCACGGTATCGGCTACACGTTTTTCCAGACGGAAGCGGAAATCATCAATGATCGATAGCCGTTCATCCACCGAGTCAAAAATACGGATCACACGGGTAATATGCTTGTGAACCAGATTCTGGGACTCGACATAACTCAGGCCGAGCTGCTCCTGATAGTGGCGAGCAAGCGCGGCCAGTTTGGGAGGATCAAACTGCAAATCACGCAGTTGTGCCAAAATCTGACGGCGGAAGCGGAAAGGGTTGTTCTGGGTCTTCAGGGTCTTATAGTCGGCAACCAGAATGCGCTCAACAAACTCCTCAAAGAAACCCTTCAGAATACGTTTGGGATCGTTGGTCGCGGCAATACTGCGACGAAGTTCACGAAGCCCAAGCAGCATATCGGTCAAATGCGCACTGAATTGAGCGGCGGTGGCCGCTGCCTCCTGAAGCGCCAATCCACGATGCTCAGGATCATTAATGGCAAATTCGACGGAACTCAGCACATTGAGAATGGTACCGCCGTAACTGCGTTTGGCCTGACGAGCAACGCTCACCAGAGCTCTCAGAGTGAAACTCACCGCCGGAGCCATTAGTACAAAGGTGCGGTAAAGCTTGGTCTCTTCTTCCAGCCAGCCGGTTTGAATCAGGCGACGATAGATGCGCCCGGCGGTTTCCGGCACGGAACGAACACTGTCGCCCTCGCCTTCCTGCTCCGGCACCCAGTGGCGAAAACCATGGCGCACGATGGCCTCTTCAATACTGGAGCGCACCAGATCACGCGGAATAAAGGGATCAACCGAATCCTCGTCAAAAAAGACATCAGCCAACTCCAGCAACACGGTCTGGTATATGGCTTTGTTGCTCCCGGAAAGGGGAGCAAAGAGTTCATCCGGCAGGTGATTGAACAGCATTGCAGGCTCTCAGTTTGGGGGAGTCATTCTCGCTCCCGCACGCGACAGAGGGATGAATGTGCATCCTGGCGATTTACCGCCTGAAGACCAGGTCAGCTAAACGGCTAACGATAACGGATTCAGGGGCAATTGGCTACGTCTTGAGGCAGACGACAGCTCCGATGAAATCGCCTTAGAATTCAGCCAGATACCTCATAGGCGCCAGCGGTGGCACGAGAGCTTCGACGCCGTCTGGGCGCGCTGTTTTCATCGGAAGAGGCCTTGCCAGTGCGCCGTGGTGAGCGTGGTTTTGACGGCTCTGACGCACCTGCCACATCACTCCCCGCTTTCTTTCGACTAGCGCCTTTTCGCCAGGACGCCTTTTTCCCTTTAGCACCATAAGCGGGCTTGGTGGATTGGCTCAATACCGGCACTGGCTGCTGCTGAATCTGGCTGATCAATCGGGAGATCCAGCGCCCCTGGTGCTGCAAAAACTCATCCAGTGGCAATGCGCCCTCCTCCACCATTGAGAGGCCACGTTCCCACCGCGCAGTCAGGATAGGGCTGGTCAATGCTGGTAATAACCAGTCCACGATCTGGCGACCAAAGTCACTGCTACGCAGCTGTTTCCCCTGACGATAGAGGTAACCACGATCAATGAGCAGTTCAATAATGGAGGCGCGCGAACTTTCCTCTCCAATACCTTTCGCTTCTTTCAGGCGCTCGCGTAATTCAGGATCATCCACTTGCTTGGCGATTTGCGTCATTGCCGCGATAAGGGTGCCATCGGTGTAATAGTCAGGTGGTTCTGTTTCGTGGCTGCGAACCTCGGCCTGTGTGCAACTTCCCTGATCTCCGGCCTGAAGCTGCTGCCAGCCGGGTATCCAGTCATCAGACAGCGCAGGTTTTTCAAGCGCTCGCCACCCCATCTGCTCAACCTGTCTCCCCTTGGACAAAAAGGAGTGGCCTGCCACCTCGGTGACCAGCTCCCAGCGCCGAACTTCCAGTGCCGGACAGAACTGCATTAGCCAGCGCGCTGCACATGCCAAATAAAGTGTGAGCTCCATATTGCTGAGTTTTTCCAGTGAAGGGCGAACACCGGTGGGAACAATCGCTGTGTGTTCGCCAACTTTACTGTCGTTATAGGCGCGAGGTTTCAGTGACGCATTCACCATCGACCAATGCTCTGAAAAGTCAGAAATGCCCGAAATCGCCTGCATTTGCCGCGGGACATCCGCAAGCTGGGCTGAACTCAAGTATTCACAGTCCGTTCTTGGGTAAGTGAGTAGCTTGTGCTTTTCATAGAGAGACTGCAGTGCATCCAGCGTCGACTTCGCAGAAAACCCAAAACGCTTGGAGGCCAGCGCCTGCAATTTGGAGAGAGAAAAAGGTAACGGCGGTGGCGTTCTTTTGACGGGTGAGTCACTTTGCTTAAGGATGGCAGACTGACCAACAATAGCGGCACGTGGCGCCTCTGTTAGCCTGACATCCAACAGATGCCCCTGCTCATCCAGCAGCGCTTCCGGAGCCTGCCATTGTCCCCAGTAACGGACTCCCTTAATCAGAAACTCGGCCTCAAGTGAGTAGTGTTCAACCTTAGTAAAAGACTCGATCAGGCGATCACGGGTAACGACCAGCGCCAGTGTAGGCGACTGCACACGCCCAACACTGACGAGCGAGCCTTTGCCACTGCCCGTGCTTGGCGCTGTTTTTCTGGCCATGACGGTATAGGCACGTGAGAAGTTCATACCGACAAGCCAGTCGGAAAACTGCCTTGCTTTGGCAGCGGCAAGCAAGGGGTCAAAATCGCTACCGGGCCTCAGGTTCGCCAGCGCTTTCTTTAGAACGGGTAACTCCAGGCTGTGATGCCAGAGACGAAATAAAGGGCCACGCCAGTTCATTTCCTCCAACAACTCACGAATAAGCAGCTCCCCCTCTCGCCCGGTATCGCCAGCATTGACGACCTCACACGCCTGTTTGAGGCAGCGTCGAATCACTGTCAGCTGTTTACTGACACCTTTTCGGGGCTGACGCTGCCAATCGGTGGGCAGCATGGGAAGCGTATCCAATTTCCAGTGTTTCCATTCACTGAAATAGTTTTCCGGGGAAGCAAGCTCGTACATGTGACCAAAAAGCCAGCTGACAACCCAACCGTTTCCTTCGATCAGACCATCACCCGTTTTTCCACCACCGAGTGCTTTAGCCACTTCCCGGCCCAGGGAGGGTTTTTCACATAAGTACAGGCGCATACCCACCTCTTTTATTGGATGGATATACAGTACTTAGATTCAAAGAATGACTCAAGCGTCGTTCGCGGGCAACGCTGTCAAAGGCTTGCAGAATCGCTCTTTCGCTTTCTGCACTTTGGATCGGAGCTGCAATACTTGCTGGTGCCGCTCAAACCCTTCCAGATGAGAGCCGGCGGTAAAGAATCCGGGGAATTCTGCCTGACCTTCGAGCATCGCAATGCATTGATCCACCAGCGCCTGACCAAATACTCGTATCAGAATTCCGCGGTAGGACTCCAGAGAACGATGCAAATCACGATCAAGTTGCCAAAGAATATTCAGGCAGCGATAGCGGCGAATGCGACTCGTCGGCAGCGGCAAACTCAGGATCACTTTAAGATCATCCTCCAGCTGCTCACGCTCGCCCAAACTAAGGTTGATCAGTAGACGCAACTCGGCATAAGAAAGCTGATCCCAGGATGAATCGGTATCAGCAAGAACCCCTATCACCCCGGCCATTAGTGAACCAGGAGATAATTCCAGATCCTCAAGCTGATCGAGTAACTCACGCCTTTCACTGGCACTAAGATCAGGCAGGCTGAGTAGCGCCGGCCGAAGAACATAGCCCCGATTGTCATTACGTTGCATCAGGCGCGATACCGGATGAACTTCACTCATGCCAGGCACGATAATCCGGCAGGCAGGCACTCCCATGAAATCGTAGTCAGCGATGTAAATGTCCATATCAACGCGATGGATCAAATCACACAGATGCTCAAATTGCAGCGTGGAGCTTCCCGGAATATCCCAGTCAACAAAGTGGTAGTCATGCTTCTCACTGAACAGATCCCAGCTGACGCAGCCGGTAAAACGACTAAAATGCGCATCCAGGTTGGCTTGCTCTGCCACACGATTAAGGTCAAAAGTCGGCTCTGGAAGATTATTAAGACTCTCCAGAGTCCGGCCCTGTAGCTGCTCAGTAAAAGCCCGCTCAAGTGCTGTCTGGAAACGAGGGTGTGCGCCAAAACAAGAGAAGCACCCGCCCGTCACCGGATGCAGAAGGTTAACGTTAATCAGCGGAAAACGGCCATTCAGCGAAGCATCTTTAACCTCGACGATCCAGCCTTTGCTTTCCAGTTCGGATTTCATTTCCAGAATATGTGGATAGCGAGCCAGCACAGGCTTCGGCACCGGTGGCAGGCTAATCCCATCCGTGATGATGGTGGTTTTGATGTGGCGCTCAAAAATCTCTGATAATGCCTGTACACGGGCAGCATCCCGATCGTTACCCACCGCCATCCCATTGCCGACATAGAGATTGCTGATGATATTAACGGGGATCCAGACTCGCTGTTGCTGTCGCTGGCGCGTAAAAGGCAAGGCACAAAGGCCGCGTTTTCGATTACCGCTACCATTGTCCACCAGCTCTTCCGGAGTCATATGATGGCTGAGGTTGTAATGGGCCAGCATGGCCTCATCCAGCAAACCGCTGGGCCAGGCGCCGTCCTCGAAAGGAAACCATTTCTCATGCGGGTTGTAGACAAACTCTTCATCACAGGCCGATGCAGATAAATACAGGCCATTGAAGAAATAATTACAGCTCAAACGCTCCAGCATCTCCCCCATGGCAGAAACCAAAGCTGCTGTCTGGCTAATACCTTTGCCGTTCGCCACCAGCTGAGGGCATTCACTAATACCGACGCGTACTGACCACACATTCGCAATCGGATGGTTCCATCCAGAGACAACAAGACTGAAACCGCGCTCAGCAAGCACCGTTTCCATGAACTTTCTGACCTCTTCCAGATCAGTCATCGCAGCCAGTTGTGATGTAACCACCATAAGTCAAAACTCTTGTCAGCACGCCAAACCATACTACCCCAGTCGAATCAGTGCGCCTATGACCAAGAAGCAGACAAAAGCAGTACTTTTGTGTGAGATCAGTATGTTTTAGCCATGTTCAGATCGGCACAATGACTTCGAAGTTTCATACCGGTGTCACGTTACTCTGTCAGGCTCCATTCCATAATTCAAAGGCCATGTCAGGCGGGCTTTTTTGTTACGCCTCTTGCGTGGGTTTAAATCCGCCCTCAAGAGGCATAATTCGTCAAAAATTGCTGTGACTCACGCTGTTGCGATTCCGGCATTTTTAGGCACTGTCCTGGAATCAGGCTCAATACCAGAATGCTCTGTTGTGGGGAGTGATGAAGATCACTGACAGGGTGCGCTTCGGTGTTAGCAGATTGTCGTTTCCTACGGTTTAGCTGCGTTGGGCGTTAGCTTGCTTATTCGCCAGTAAGCACCTTAGGGCAATGCCATCACTAACAATGACAAAAAGGAGTGGCCTACCATGTCGACTAACACCTCCGATTCCTCCTCCAAGCTGAAAAAAATCGCGGTTCTCGCCTTGGGTTACCAACAGTATGAAGTTCACGGCTGTTATCCCAAGGGAAGTCGCCAACCCAGCCATTACCGGATCTGCGAAGCTGGGCAGCTAAAGCATGACTGGCGCGATGTAGATACCTTCCCAAGCCACCGGACCTTGCGTCGACTCTTTGATTAATCTGATCGACGAGACAGACAATCCTTAAAACGCTTTAAATAATAATCATACGTTTGATATTTGAAACAGGCTTGAGGGTAGTGGTAGAATGCTGCCCATCTTGCTGCCTGATGGCATACACCGGTAGCGAGTGTCTTCACAGGTTTGGAGGGTAGGAAGCACCTACCCTTATTTTTTGCCTGTTCTTTACTGCTTTTTCCTGCCTCTCCCCAATCTTCCTCAGGCGTAACAGCCATCTTTTTTATAGATATTGTTCAGAATCAAGCTGTTACCTTTCTTAGCAGATCTCACGCATTTACTTACTTGCCAGTCTCATCGGCTTATGCTTTTCTAAAGCTACAAACACATCACAAAGGAGTTACCACTTAGTTAAAACTTTCAGGATGATCTGAGTTTCAGATCCTTGTTCAAGCGTACAGGAGGCACATGATGCAAGTCCGCATTAGCAATCTTAACGATGCCAAACTCTCCACCGCCGTGCGTGAACGTCTCATGCAAAAACTGATTCAGCATACTGGCTTGGAAGATCATATTCTCGATCTCCACGTGACCCTGACTCAGGATGGTCGAATGACCTGCATTGAGGCCAAGCTGCAATCTGACCAAGGTCGTTACTTCGCCAAAGCAAGCGGCGAAAATCTTTATCAGGCCATCGACCATCTGGGAGAGAAAGTACGTAAGCAAGCCGAGAAAAAACGCCGTCTGGTTGAACCCAAACGCGCCTGTGGCATGAAACGCGTCCCCGTACCGGACATGACCCCCGCTATTTCGGCAGTCGCAATTAACTAAGTCATCACACTTATTACATCGCTGACATTACAATCTGCGATCATTGATTCTGAAAGCCTCGCCTAATAAGCGGGGCTTTTTCATTTGTGAGCTTACCCTCGTCTGTACCCATCCAGACACTTAGAACCAAATTCTTTTACCCCCTTTGTCTTCCATTCTTTTTCAGGGCATAAAAAAAACCGCCATACGAGATGGCGGTTTTTTAGGTCAGCGAATCGATCAGGTGTGATCGACCACCAACTGCTGGTTATTCAGCATATGGCTGATGATCTCGGCATCCGAGCTACCGGCAGAGCTGATGTCCACATTCTTCAGCGTAATGACCTGATCTGCATCAGAGTGATCAGAAGTAGTGAACTTACCTTCTGTACTGACGTAAACCACCGTATCGGTATCGGACTTCTCGAAGTGCAGATACTGAGTCAGATCCTGACCTTGGGTATCCGGCAGCAAGTCAGACAGATCCAGAACATCGTGGTTCTCAGCGGTAGCAGAAGCGGTGAGGTTAAAGTCAGCAACAACATCCACAGATGCATTGCCTACTGTTCCCTGATCACCCTGCTGCCAAACGAAGGTATCGCTACCCTGGCCGCCATGCAGAATGTCATCACCTTTACCACCGATCAGAGTGTCATCACCACCCTGTCCGTAAATGATGTCGTTACCATCACCACCGGAAAGAATGTCATTTCCGCCATTGGTCTGACTATCATCATTCAGGCTATCAGCATTGTTCATGATGTAGTTTCTGAGCTCATCATCAGTCGGTGCTGTACCGCCCTTGAGTTCAGTCAGATAATCCACCAGACCATCATAGCCCATGCCATCGTGAGTACCGGCCGCATGACCAGTCCAGCTCAGATGATCTGAGTTCACACTGTCACCGAAGATAATGTCATCACCATCACCACCGCTGATGGTGTCAGAGCCCATATCCTTAGCGATCGTGACGGTCAATGCTCCCTGAAGAACTGCAGTCAGATCCGTTGCATCATGAGAGTCCGCCACATAATCCGGCGTACCATCACTATCAAACTGAGTCAGCACTGCGCCCGCCGTTGATCCGGAGGCGATGCCCATGCCCACCGCATTCACGGTAACACCGCTGGATACCAGGTTGTTATACGCCTGATGTCCTTCCAGGTAAGCCTCGTAATCGTTGTAGCTTACACCACCAGTCGTGTTGGTGTAGGCCTTAGGCTCGCCATCCGTCAGGAAGAACGCGGTATTACTGTAGTCAGCGGAGGCGGTGTAACCCTCTGCTGTCTGCGAAGCAAACCAGTTGTTAGAGACGGTAAAGGCCGCTTCATAGTTCGTTGTGTTGCCAGTGACCAGAGCCGTTACCGCAGCCTGGGCTGCCGCCAGATCTGTCGTATCAAAGCCATCAATCTGCAGTACCTGATGAGCAACACCAGCAAAGGCGGTGATCTGGATGTTTACCGCACCTTCATAGTTTGCCAGCTGGCTCAGCAGAGAGTTCACGGCAGTCTTCATGTTAGTCAGGCGATCACCTTTCATGCTGCCTGATACATCAAGAATCAGGGAGATGTTGTAGTTCGCATAACCACTGGTGGTGGTAGTCACACCGCCGGTATCACCGACGATAACATCCGAGCCCAGAGAGCCTGTGATATTGGCATCGACGTTGGCATCAACCGTCAGCCCACCTTTGGCGACTGTGACGCCGAGGTTCAGGTTCGCTGATGAGGTATCACCATCGTTATCCGTCAGCGTGAAGGAGACAGACTCGCTGTACTTCCCTTCGGCCAGACCGGGCGTTGGCGTGTAGTCGTAGCTACCTGTTTCCATATTCACAGTCAGCGTGCCGTACTGACCTTCGATGCTCAGCTCACTGCAGGAATCATCAAAGTCAGCCGTACTACCATCACTGGTGGAGATCGTCTTGGTATCGGCATCGTAGGTGTAGGTCACGCCGTCCATCGTCAATGACAAGACGTTACCACCATCCGCACCGAACCCGCCTTCTGCCAGGTTGCCAGTACCTTCTTTGACAGTGATGGTGCTAACCACAAAGTTCAGCAGGTCACCGATTGAACCCAAACCCACGGACAGCATGTTGCTGGCTGTAACGCCATCAAAGGCAATGCTATCCATGTAGCTGTTGGACACACCCAGCGCGTAAGCAGTGATGCTGTTCTGGATCAGGAAGTTCTGCCAGTCAGATACTTCCTGACCAATCAGCCCCAGCGTGCCGGTGTTGTTATCTTCGTTGGGTTCACCATCGGAGATGAAGTACAGCACGTTCTGCGCATCCGTCAGCATCTTGTCGGCGTTAGCACCGGTATAGAGCGCTTCAATAGAGGCTACTGCGGAGTCATAGTCCGTACCACCATTCGCCTGCAGTTGAGCAATGATGGATTTGGCGGTTACAAGATCCACCCAGGCATCGCCATCAATCTGACTATCAGAGGCAAAGGCCACGATAGAGATGCGGACGTTGCCGGCTTCCTCACCGTACTGATCAATCAGCTTGCTAATGACCTGCTGCGCAGCATCCAGACGCGAGTTGTAGCCATCGACGTCGTTGGAGTTCATCGAGCCAGAGATATCAATTGCCAGCGTGATGTTGATATTTGCAGGCGTAGAGTACGCCATGGCGGACTGATCCACTGCCACAGGAGAGTCATCCTCCACCGATAGAGCAATGGAGCCCTGAGACACAACACCAGTCGTTGATGTTGCGGTGACACCGATATTCAGTGCCAGAGCATCTTCAGTGGTGGTATCCGCATGATCCAGTGCACCTTTAAGCTCAACATGATACTGACCATCATTATTAAGCGTGACAGTCGCAATGGTTTCACTGCCGGCTTTACCCACCAGAGTGTGGCCATCACTGGAGACATACCAGGTGACAGGCACACCATTGGAGGTATAGGCCGTTGTTGGGGCACTGAGTGACAAGGTAATGTCACTGGTCAGAGCATCGCCACCATTCATGGTCAACTGGCCAGAGGCCTCGGTCGCATTGGTGGTATCCGGAGAGCCGGTGTTATCGGCATTACCAGTATGCAGTCCTTCCTCAGACAGGCTGATCGTACCCAGTGTATCCAGCTTGAAGCTGTCAACGATGGTGCCTTTAGCGCTGGCATCGTTCAGATCCATACCGTTAGTGGCCGCATCAGTGACCGATACAGTGAACTTCTCAAGACCTTCGTAGTTGCCATCATCAGCCGCAACCAGTGTCAGCTCTGCGGAGGTGACGCCTGCAGGGAATGTAACGTTGCCAGTATAAGCATTGGCAGAGGCATCCCAGGTCAACGTCGTCGACTTGCCATCGACCATGACGGTGATGCTGGAAGCATCATTGCCATCAATACCCGCTGTCGTTCCGCGTGGAGCAACGCTCACCACCATGGTGGTGTCATACGCACTTGGATTACTCATGGAGATGGCGAACACCGCATTTTGCTGTGTACCTGAACCGTCTTCCTCGACAGCACGTGCCTGGACCGCCGTCACAGAGATAACACTGATGTCATCATCAATAATGGTGGCCGTAGCGGTGTCATGATCACCCGCACGAATATCTTCAAAGCCACCACCCGTCACACTGGTGATAGAGACGTTAACAATCTCGTCGCCTTCGACCAGATTGTCATCGATCGCATAGAGATCGAAGGTCGCTGTCTGCTGTCCAGCAGCGATGGTCACGGTATGAGTGGAAGTGAAGTCAGTGCCATCGATAGCAACGCCGCTGTAGGTCAGCTGCACGGTGACATCTTCGGTGGGCACCTGATCCAGAGTTACGGTAAAGGTACCGGTATCGCCTTCACGAATTTGCGATGCATCATAAGTGAAGCGATCGATCTCCATGTTGACGTCGTTAAAGTCGAAGTCTC
This sequence comes from Pokkaliibacter sp. CJK22405, assembly GCF_046614695.1. Lineage (NCBI taxonomy): Bacteria > Pseudomonadati > Pseudomonadota > Gammaproteobacteria > Oceanospirillales > Balneatrichaceae > Pokkaliibacter > Pokkaliibacter sp. CJK22405. Next base: position 2,146 of record NZ_JBKKHQ010000015.1, on the reverse strand, counting down.
CACCACCAATCAGATCTTCCCAGTTGGAGTTACCCAGCTCGGCAAGCGCATCCATGACGTAGTTCACGCCAGCGGCATTCAGGTCAGAATTAGAGAAGAGCACGGCGCCAGACAATGCCACACCGCCTGCAAAGGCGACCCAGTTACCATCGCTGTCCTTACTGAAAGTCAGCTCGGCATCAGCACTCAGGCTGGCATTCAGGTTAAAGCCGTTGGGGATGATGAAGTAGCCAACTTTGTCAGCATCAACACCGGTGATCTCTTTGGTCACACCAATATCCGCCTTAACGTTGGCGAACAGGATCTCACCCGTCTGTGGCGTGCCGTCATCGGACATCACGTAGTAGCCAAAGGTGTTACTGAAGGCCGCAGTCACATCACCCATATTGGTGACAGTAATACCTTCCGACTCACCAGGACCGTAGATATTAACCAGTGCGGTCTGGTCATCAGGAGTCACCGGCGTGGTTTCATCGACAATCGCAGTGGTGACAGAACCCTCTGCACCAGCACGAACATCCTCGAAGCCACCGCCGCTGATGTTACCAACAGAGATGACTACATTTTCGGAGCCTTCCGCGTAATTGTCATCGATGGTGGCCAGGTTGAAATCAACACTGGTAGTACCCGCAGCGATAACGACAGAAGTCACGGCCGTGTAGTCAGAACCATCCGTTGCTGTACCGCTGTAGGTCAGCTGCACAGTGACGTCGGTGGTTGGGGTCTGGCTAAGAGACACAGTGAAGGTACCGCTTTCACCTTCAGTGATCTGGTCAGGTCCGGCGATGCTGACAAGCGCAGTCTGGTCATCCGGATCTGTCGGAACCGACTCATCCAGAATCTTGGTGGTCACGCTGTCATCAGCGCCTGCAGAAATCGCAGTGATGGAGCCAGCACTAATGTTGCCCAGCGTCACCGTGAAGTTCTCGCAATTTTCGGCGATGTTGTCATCGATCGTTGCGATATCGAAATCGACACTGGTACTGCCAGCGGCAATGGTGACACTGGCCACGGACGTGTAATCCGTGCCATCAGTCGCAGTACCGGTATACACCAGCTGCACGACCACATCGTTGGCCACCGGATTGGTCAGAGAAATGGTATAGACACCACTGTCTCCTTCTGTGATTTCATCAGGTCCAGAGATGGAAACCACAGCTGCATCATTATCGACGATGGTTGCTGTCGCAGAGTTATTCGCCCCCGCTTCCACCGCTTCGAAGCCACCACCTGAGATCGTACCGATAGAGACAGTGACGATTTCATCACCCTCTACCAGATTGTCATCGATGGCATAAAGATCAAACGTCGCCGTTTGCTGTCCGGCAGCAATCGTCACCGTATGAGTCGCGGTGAAGTCAGTACCGTCTTCAGCAACGCCGGAGTAAACCAGCTCAACAGTCACATCTTCCGTTGGCGTCTGATCCAGCGTCACAGTGAAGGTGCCACTTCGGCCCTCAGGAATAGAGTCTGCCTGGTAGGTCGAACGGTCGATCTGCATGTTAACGTCATTAAAGTCGTTATCACCGCCCCCTGGAGTGTCTTCCCAGTTGGAGTTGCCCGTGGCGCTGCTGTCCTTAACGTAGGACTGACCGTTTGCATTCAGAGAAGATTCAGAGAACAGCACCTGTCCGGAGAGCGCAACACCATCAGCGTAGGCAGTCCAGGTTCCATCACTGTTTTTCGTAAAGGTCAGCTCGGCGCCATCGGCCAGGCTTGAGTTCAGCGCAGCACCGTTGGAGATGATGAAGTAACCGACTTTGTCAGCATCAACACCTTCAATGTCCTTAGTGACGCCAACTTCCTGACGAACACTGGAGAACAGCACTTCGCCGGATACGGGATTACCGTCGTCATCCATCACGAAGTAACCGAAGGTGTTGTTATAGCCCGCGTTGGAATGGCCCATGTTGGTGACATGCAGCGTATCCAGTTCGCCAGGACCATAGATATTGACGTGCGCTGGGTTAGTCGGAACCGTCTCATCGACGATATTAGTCGTTACAGCATTGTCAGAGCCGGCGCCAATCTGTTCAAAACCACCACCAGTAATCGAGCCCAGAGTAATCGTCAGGTCTTCGCTGCCTTCGGCCAGGTTGTCATCGATGGTGGAGAGATCGAAGTCCACGCTGGTGCTGCCGGCGGG